>CAZKTK010000553.1:0-2094 GCA_964555535.1 uncultured Rhodospirillaceae bacterium | reverse complement strand
TGGTCTTCGTGCTGTCGCTCGGCAGCTTCCTCACCCCCGACCTGCTCGGCGGCACGGACAGCATGATGATCGGCAATCTCATCGCCCGGGAGTTCGGCGGCGCCCGCGATTGGCCCTTCGGCGCGGCGCTGTCGTTTCTGCTGATCTATGCCACCTTCGCTGCGCTGTGGCTGCGCGCGAGCCTGGCGGGGAGAGAGACATGAGCGCCGTCGAATACGGACGCCGCAGCTGGGTGAGGGCGGTCCTGATCGCCGGCTTCGTCTTCCTCTATTTTCCCATCCTGTCGTTGATCGCCTTCAGCTTCAATGACAGCAAGCGCAATATCGCCTGGCGGGGCTTCACCTGGGCTTATTACGAAAAGGCCTGGGCCAATGACGCCCTGCACCAGGCGCTCGCCAATAGCCTCATCGTGGCCGGCTGCACCACGCTGGTGGCGACGGTGCTGGGCACCATGCTGGGCGTTTCCTTGCATCGCTACCGCTTTCGCGGCAAGGGGGCTTTCGAGAGCTGGACCTATCTTCCCATCGTCGTGCCAGAGGTCTGCCTCGGCGTCGCCATGATGGCGTTCTTCGCGGCCATTCGCCTGCCGCTTGGCCTGACCACGGTCATCATCAGCCATATCGCCTTCTCCATCCCCTTCGCCGCCGTGGTCATCCGGGCGCGCATGGCAAGCCTCGACATCACCCTGGAGGACGCCGCACGAGACCTCGGCGCGGGCCGCTGGCAGTGCTTCCGCGACGTTACCCTGCCGCATCTGATGCCGGGGGTGGTGGCGGCTGCGCTTCTCGTCGCCACCCTGTCGCTCGATGATTTCGTCATCACCTTCTTCACGTCCGGGCCGGGGGCCACGACCCTGCCCATCAAGATCTATTCCATGGTGCGTTTCAGCGTCACGCCCGAGGTCAATGCCGCCTCGACGGTGCTCATCATGCTGACGGTGATCCTGGTTCTCGCTGCCGTCACGGTGCAGGCGAAATGGCGGCGCTGAGCCTAGGCGGCATAAGCAAGCGCTTCGGCGAGCATTTCGCGGTCGCGGATGTGGATCTGAGCGTGGCCGACGGCGAGCTGTTCGCCCTGCTCGGGCCCTCGGCCTGCGGCAAGACTACGCTGCTGCGTCTCGTCGCCGGTCTGGAGGAGCCGGACAGTGGCACCATTCATGTCGGGGGTGAGGAGATGGTCGGCGTCGCCGCCAACCGCCGCCCGGTCAACATGGTTTTTCAGAGCTATGCCCTGTTCCCCCATATGAGCGTCGCCGACAACGTCGCCTATGGCTTGCGCGTCGCTGGCATGGCGCGCAATGAGACGGCGGCGCGCGTCGCCGAGGCCCTGTCGCTGGTGCGCCTCGATGGCTTGGAGAACCGCCGTCCCGATACCCTGTCCGGCGGGCAGCGTCAGCGGGTCGCCCTGGCCAGGGCCCTGGTCAAGCGGCCGCAAGTGCTCCTGCTCGACGAGCCGCTCTCGGCACTCGATGCCAAGCTGCGCGACGAGATGGGCCAGGAGCTGGTGCGCCTGCAAAAGGCGCTCGGCATTGCTTTTGTGCTGGTCACCCACGACCAGGACGAAGCGCTGTCGATGGCCGACCGCGTCGCGGTGATGAACCACGGGCGCATTTGCCAGGTGGCAACGCCGGCCGATCTCTACGAGAAACCCGAGAGCCGTTTCGTGGCCGAGTTCCTTGGCGCGGCAAATATCCTGGAAGCCAACGCGATCGGCCGCGCGGAGGATGGGGTGACGCTGGAGATTGCGGGCATAGGACGGCTAACCGTGCCGCACGAAGGTGCCGCCGAAGGCGAGGTCAGCCTTGCCGTACGGCCGGAGAAGCTGAGCTTGGTCAGCGACCAGCCAGCGACCGGGCCATGTGTCCGGGGAGACGTTCACGAGATCACTTATCGCGGCAACCACAGCCGGGTGATGCTGGACACCGAGGCCGGACACTTTGTCGTAAGCGTCTCCGGCAGCCCGCCTGCTGTCGGCGACGGGGTTTGGTTGACGTGGGATGCCGCCGATATGCGTGTTCTGATCGAGTAGAGCATTCGGTGCTAGAGCATATTTCGACCATACGCGATCACTTGACCGGGATGATTTTTGCCGTCG
>CAZKTK010000552.1:0-2104 GCA_964555535.1 uncultured Rhodospirillaceae bacterium | reverse complement strand
GGCGCCACCTCGGGCGATACCGGCTCGGCGGCGATCCACGCCTGCCGCGGGCGCGACAATATCGACATCTTCATCCTTCATCCGGCAGGACGGGTCTCGGAGGTGCAGCGGCGGCAGATGACCACCGTCGCCGATGCCAACGTGCACAACATCGCGATAGACGGCACCTTCGACGATTGTCAGGCCCTGGTGAAGGCGATGTTCGCCGATGTGCGGTTCCGCGGCGACCTCAATCTGTCGGCGGTCAATTCCATCAACTGGGCGCGGGTGATGGCGCAGATCGTCTACTACGTCAGCGCCGCCGCCAGGCTGGCCGGGAAGGGGCCTGTTACGTTCAGCGTGCCGACGGGCAATTTCGGCGATGTCTATGCCGGCTACGGCGCCCATCGCATGGGCCTCGACGTGGCGCGTCTGGTCGTCGCCACCAACCGCAACGACATATTGGCGCGGGCGCTCGGCGCCGGCGACTATCATGTGGGTACGGTTTCTCCCACCATGTCGCCGAGCATGGATATCCAGGTGTCGAGCAATTTCGAGCGCCTTCTGTTCGAACTCTACGACCGCGACGCCGGGCAAATCCGGGCGCTGATGGCGGGTCTGGCGACGGAGAACGGTTTCACCATCGCAGCGCCGCAGCTGGCGCGTGCGCAGGAGATCTTCTCCGCCGCGCGGGTCGACGAAGAGCAGACCCTGGCGACCATGGCGCAGGTCCACGCGGAGACCGGCATGCTGGTGGACCCCCACAGCGCCGTCGGCATCTGCGCCGGCCGCGCCCAGGCTCGCGAGCCCGGCACGCCCCTTGTCATGCTGGCAACGGCGCATCCTGCTAAGTTCCCCGATGCGGTGGCAAAGGCCACCGGTCGCCGCCCCGAACCGCCGGCGGCGCTTGCCGCTGCCTTGGCCGGCGAGGAGCGTTGCGCGGACCTGCCCCATGACTTGACCCAGGTGCAGACCTATATTCGCGCCAGGGCAATGCGTTAGGAGAGAGGCTTGTGAGCACGGGACCGGAGGTGCGCACGACGCGCCTGAGCAACGGGCTGCGCCTTGTCAGCCAGGAAATGCCGGCTTTGGAGACCGCTTCGTTGGGAGCTTGGGTGAACACCGGCGCACGCCATGAGACGGCGGCGCTGAACGGTGCCTCTCACCTGCTCGAGCACATGGCCTTCAAAGGCACCGAGCGCCGCGACGCCTATGCCATCGCGGCCGAGATCGAAGCCGTGGGCGGGCATCTCAACGCCTATACCTCGCGCGAGCAGACGGCCTATTACGCCAAGGTTCTGAAGGAGGATCAGGCGCTCGCCATCGACCTGCTGGGCGATATCCTTTGCCACTCGCAGCTCGCCGACGACGAACTGGCGCGGGAAAAGGACGTGGTGATCCAGGAGATCGGTCAGGCCCACGATACGCCTGACGATATCATTTTCGACCGTTTCCAGGAGGCGGCCTATCCCGGACAGGCCATGGGGCGTCCGGTGCTGGGCTCTGCCGAAGGCGTCGCGGCGCTCGGGCGCGATGATCTCTTTGGCTACCTGGCCGAGCGCTATACCGCCGCCGATATGGTGCTCGCGGCTGCCGGCAATATCGACCACGAAAGGCTGGTGGAACTGGCCGAAGCAGCCTTTGGCGGCATCGCACCAGGTCCCGGCCCGGGCTGCGAACGGGCCTGCTACGAGGGCGGCGATTTTCGCGACGAGCGCGATCTCGAACAACTGCACACCGTGCTCGGTCTCGACGGTATCGCTTACCAGGATGACGATTTCTATGCCCTGCAGGTGCTTTCCACCCTGCTGGGCGGTGGCATGTCGTCGCGCCTGTTTCAGGAAGTGCGTGAAAAGAGGGGGCTGGCCTATTCCGTCTTCACTTTCGCCGCGAGCTATGTGGATGGCGGCCTGTTCGGCATCTACGCGGGCAGCGGCGGCGAGGAAGGGGGCGAGCTGCTCGACGTGGTCTGCGACGAGTTGCGCAAGGTCTGCGACGGTGTCGGCGAGGACGAGGTGGCGAGGGCCCGCGCGCAAATGAAGTCGGGCCTGCTCATGGCGCTGGAGAGCTCCTATTCGCGCTGCGAGCAGCTCGCCCGCCAGACCCTGATCTATGGCCGCGTCAA
>CAZKTK010000551.1:0-2106 GCA_964555535.1 uncultured Rhodospirillaceae bacterium | reverse complement strand
TGGCGATGTCCTGGCCCTTGAGGGTCTCGTGGATCAGCTCGCCCTGGCGGCGCTGATAGTCCTCGCTCATCTCCTTGGCGTAACCGCCCGCGGTCTCGGCGCTGTCCGCATCCTCGTCCTGGACCTCGATGAACTTGCCGCCGAGGCTCTCGACCTGCTCCTTCACGGCCGGGCGCACATCGAAGACGGAGACCACGGCGCCGAGGCGCTTGGCGGTCGCGATCGCCTGCAATCCGGCGACGCCGGCGCCCAACACCAGCACCTTGGCGGGTGCCACTGTGCCGGCAGCGGTCATCATCATGGGGAAGATGCGGCCGAACTCGTTGGCCGCATCGAGCACCGCCTTGTAGCCCGCCAGATTGCTCTGGGACGACAGCGCATCCATGCTCTGCGCCCGGCTGATGCGCGGGATCAGCTCCATGGCGAAAGCGGTAATGCCGGCCGATGCATAGGCAGCCACCTGCTCGCGATTTTGCAGGGGCGCAAGCAGGCCGACCAGGGTCGCGCCGCTCGGCAGGAGCGCCATCTCGTTCGTACCTTCGTCTGCCGTCATGGGGCGTGCCACCTTGAGCACGAGCGCGGCGCCGTCATAGGTCGCGGCAGCATCGGCGGCGATGCTGGCGCCGGCTTCGACAAAGGCGTCGTCGGGGGTGGAGACGGCGAGCCCGGCGCCGCTTTGCACGACCACGTCAAGGCCCATGCCGACGAGTTTCTTTACCATGGCGGGCGATGCCGCCACACGAGTCTCGTTCTCGCGAATTTCCGTGGGAATCGCGATTTTCATGCCAGTTTCCCGGGGTCAGTTAGCGAAGTGGACCCCTTATTAGCATGCCGAAACCTCCTGCGCGAGCCGTGGATAGGCCACCGCGAGGGTGACGGCCCGCGCGGCCATCAAAATCAGCAAAGCCGTCCACAATCCGGCATTGCCGTAAGCCGGCACGAGCCATAGCAGCGCCGCCACGTAGAGGGTCACGGAAGCGATCATGGCGTTGCGCATGGCGCGCCCGCGCGTCGCCCCGATGAAGATGCCGTCGAGCTGGAACGACCAGACCGAAATCAGCGGCGAGGCCACGGTCCAGGGCAGATAGAGCGCGGTGGTCTCGCGCACCTCGGGCACGCTGGTGATCAGCGCCACCAGCGCCGGGCCGCCAAGCCAGAAGACCACCGTATAGCCGACCGCCACGCCCGCCGCGGCCACCGTGGTGCCCTTGACCGCGGAATCGAGGGCGCGTCGGTCGCGCGCCCCCACGGCCTCGCCGACCAGCGCTTCCGCGGCATGGGCGAAGCCGTCAAGGCCGTATGACAAAAAGCCCTGCAACAGCAGCAAAATGCCGTTGGCTGCCAGCACCTCGTCGCCGAAGCGGGCGCCGAGCACGGTCATCATCGAAAAGCTGGTGATGACCAGCAGGGTCCGCACCAGGATATCCGCATTGAGGCGCAGCAGCGCCCCCAGCCGCGTCCGATCCAAGGCCTCGGCCCAGGGCCATGGGGACGTCAGGCGCCGCCCCTGGCGCGAGATCACGACAACGCCGGCCCCAGCGCCCAGCCACTGCGCGATCACCGTGGCCAGTGCCACCCCGGCAACGTTCATCTCCAGCCCGCGAGCCAGGGCGATATCGAGAACGATGTTGCTGCCGTTGATGAGCAGTTGCAGCATCAGTCCCGTGCCCATGCGCTGGCGCGCGATCAGCCAACCGAGCACGACCATGTTGAGCAATGCCGCCGGCGCCCCCCAAATGCGAATGGCGAGATAACTCTCCGCCTCCGCCGTCACCGCCGCGCTCGGTGCGATGATGGCAAGCGCGCCCTGGATCAGCGGCCACTGCAGGGCGACCAGCGCCAGCCCGAAGGTGATGGCGAGCACGCCGCCGCGCAGGAAGGCGGCGACCACCGCCCTGCCGTCGCCCGCGCCATGGGCCTGTGCCACGACGCCCGTGGTGCCCATGCGCAGGAAGCCGAAGCCCCAATAGAGAAACGAGAACACCGTGCCGCCGACCGCGACCGCGCCGATCTCGGCCGCGCCCAGATGGCCGATTACGGCGGTATCGACCGCGCCGAGCAGGGGGATGGTCAGATTGGCGAGGATATTGGGCAGCGCCAGGCGCC
>CAZKTK010000550.1:0-2112 GCA_964555535.1 uncultured Rhodospirillaceae bacterium | reverse complement strand
CATTGGCGAAGCTGCCCTCGTATTTGCTGCCGTTACCGAACCAGAAATTGCCGTCGCCATGGCGCTGGCCGTCGACGAAGCTGCCTTCGTAACGGTCGCCATTGGGATAGACGAAACTGCCGACACCGGTGATCTTGTCCTCGGAAAAGGCGCCTTCGTAGATGCCGCCATTGGCATAGGTGATCTTGCCCCGGCCGTGCATGCGGCCGTTCTTCAGCTCGCCTTCGTAGACGCTGCCGGTGGGGAAGGTGATCTTGCCCTGGGTCAGGGTATCAGGAGAAACGGTGGCGGAGTCCTGCGCCGACACCACGCTGGCATCGACTGCCAATAGCATGAGGGCGCTCGCGCTGAACGCCCGAAACACCGCTGCCGCGGAAATGCCCGTCCCTGTCCGCACGCTGATCACCGGTTCATCCTCCCTTAGCGTCTGCGCCAATCTTGCGGGGCGCTTATCCCCTGCCCGATACCGTATCCTTATAACAAGCTGTCGTCACAGACGCCAACGCGTGATCGAAGGCGAGAATTTTCGCCCGCGCCAGGCGCCGCGAATATCGGCGACCAGCCCGGGCTCGCCGAGCAGCGCTTCGATGGTGTCCGTCTCCCAGGCCACATATTCGCTGTGGCCGACCGTCAGCACCACCGCGCCATAGCGTCCCGTGGGCTCGGCAACGAGCTGAAAGCCGTATTCGGCCCGCACTTCGTCGGCATCGGCGCGCGGATCGTGCAGATCCACCGACAGGCCGAAGTCCATCAGTTCCCGCACCACGTCCGCGCTGCCCGAATTGCGGATGTCGGGCACGTTCTCCTTGAAGGTGACGCCGAGCACGAGCACCCGCGGCTTGAGGCCGCCGCCGTGGACGCGCCGCGCCACCTCGCGCCCCACATGGCGACCCATGGCGTCGTTGATGCGCCGGCCGGCCAGAACCACCTCCGGGTGGTAGCCGTGGCGACCGGCGGCATAGGTCAGGTAATAGGGATCGACGCCAATACAGTGCCCGCCGACGAGGCCGGGACGGAAATTCAGGAAATTCCACTTGGTCGACGCGGCTTCCAGCACCGCCGCGGTATCGAGGCCCAGGCGGTTGAAGATCAGGGAAAGCTCGTTGACGAAGGCGATGTTGATATCCCGCTGGGCGTTCTCGATGACCTTCGCCGCCTCGGCGGTCCGGATATCGGCAGCCTCGAACACAGGGCCGATGGCGCCGTAGAGCGCGGCCAGCGCCGCCGTCGTCCCTGCGCCCTGCCCGGCGACGACCTTGACGATATCGCCAAGCCCGTGCTCGGAATCGCCTGGGTTGATGCGCTCCGGCGAATAGCCGAGGAAGAAATCGCGCCCCGCCGTGAGCCCCGAGCCGCGTTCCAGAATGGGGCCGCAGACCTCTTCCACGACACCGGGATAGACCGTGGATTCCAGCACCACCACCGCACCCGGCTTGATCACCTCCGCCACGGCGGCGCAGGCAGATTCGACGGCACCGAGGTCGGGCATGTTGGCGGAATCCACCGGCGTCGGCACCGTGATCAGATAGGCGTCGTACCCGGACGCGGCGTCGAGGGTATCGACGAAGGTCATGCCCGATTCGGACAACGCCCGATCGTCGATCTCGCCGCAGCGGTCGTGGCCGCCGCGCAGCTCGACCAGACGGCGCTTGTCGCGGTCGTAACCGGCCACCGTGCGCCCGGCGCCCGCCAGGGCAACGGCCAGCGGCAGGCCGACATAGCCAAGACCGATAACCGCAACGCGTTCTATGGGGTTCGCCAAGAGAGGAATCCGGAAACTGGGGAATGCGACATTTGCTGTCGCTATTGTAGACTGCACGGCGCCAACAACAAGCCCAGCCGACAGCGGAGAACACGATGCCCTTCAAGAGCCTGATTCGCACCATCCCCGACTACCCCAAGGCGGGGATCATGTTCCGGGACATCACGACACTGCTCGGCGATGCCCAGGGGTTTCGCACCGCGGTGAACACCCTGGTCAACCGCTATACCGGCAGCCAGATCGACAAGATCGCCGGCATCGAGGCGCGCGGCTTCATCCTCGGCGCGCCGCTGGCACACCAGCTGGGCGTCGGTTTCGTGCCGGTGCGCAAGCAGGGCAAACTGCCGGGC
>CAZKTK010000549.1:0-2113 GCA_964555535.1 uncultured Rhodospirillaceae bacterium | reverse complement strand
CCGTTGATCCGTAACATTCTACAAGATCAACGCGTTTTCACACAGGCTGGAACCACTACGGGCGTTCTCCATGGTCCATAGGATCGGGTCGTTTGGGCTGAGACGAATCGCGATGTTCAAGGCTTTCAGGCCTTCCTGGGGCCGACCGGAGAAGTTATGAACGACCCCAATACCAAGATAGGCCAACGCGAAACTCGGATTTAGGTCTACCGCAATAGCAAGTTCCGACAAGGCAGACTCATAGTCCCCGGACAGCGACAAGGCACGGCCAAGCCCGAAATGGGACATGGGGTCCTTGTCATCGACGGCGACACCGTCGCGCCCATGTGCGATCGCACGGGCGGCGATTTCATCGCGCGAAGTGGCAAACCCCAGAATCAATTCCAGAAACGTTGTATAGGCAAGCGCGCCATGTGGCGGTGCGAAGTCTGAGTCCAGTTGTGTCGCGCGCACGAAGAACGTTTGCGCGGCCGCACTGTCCTCGGGGGTCGAGCGATGCATATGCCACAATCCGCGCTGATAGCATTCCCAGGCTGTGAGGTTACCCGGAGGCTTGCCCCGGGCACGGTCTCTTTCGACCTCTCCAAGCTCGCTGGCCAATGTCGCAACGAGGGTCTCGGTGACCTCGTCCTGGACTTCGAAGATTTCGGCAAGGTCGCGGTCGTAGCGCTCGGCCCATATGTGATTGCCGGTGGCGGCATCCACCAACTGCGCGGTTATCCGAACACGGTCTCCACCCCTTCGCACGCTGCCTTCGACGACGTAGCGGACGCCGAGTTCGCGACCGACCTGCTTCACATCAACCGCCCGGCCCTTATAGGTGAACGTGGAATTGCGCGCCGTCACCTGCAACCAGCGCAACCGCGACAGCTCAGTTATCAGATCCTCGGATATGCCATCGGCAAAGTATTCCTGGTCCGGATCGCGGCTCAGATTCTCGAAAGCCAGAACAGCGATTGAAGGCCGTTCGGCTTCACGAGCGGCGGCCGGCGGCAAGGCGGAAGGGACGCCGCCATCAATCCCGAGCCGATAGGCGCGCACCGGCTCGGCGATGTTCTTTACCTCGTGTACACCGGCGTCTTCGAAAGTTCGGTTCAACTTGCCGGCAAGCCGATGATGTCAAAGCCCCACACCACCTCGCGATACACGTAGGCCAGCGCCAACAGCGTCGCGACGGTTGCGAGACGGATGAGCCGGCGCCAACGACCGCGCTGCCCGGGACGGCCGGCGATATGCTTGGCGTAGGCCATGAGGTCGGCCGGCTCAAGCGTATAGGTGATGGGATTGCCCGGTCCGCTGCCCGGCGCGCGCGTGGTTTCTGGATCGTCTGTCATTTGTCGCCCAAGCCACTCCCGCTGCCCCACCACTATACCGCAACAAGCGGGGTGGATCGGCAATTGGCACCGACGCTATGATGGCGCGGACCATAATCCTGCCCGGAGCCTTTGCCTTGCTTCCCGATCATCTGAGTCACAGCAGCGATGCCTGACGGCGTGGTCATCGTAACCGGCGCCAGCAAAGGCATTGGCGCCGCCTCGGCGTCGGCACTTGCCGCGCGTGGAATGGAGGTCGTCGGCCTGTCCCGCAGCGGCACTTCGCCGGCGGGCCGCGCCATGGTCTGCGACATGGCAGACGAAGCCGCCATCAAGAGCGCCATTGCCGAGATCGCCGCCGAAGGCCCGATCGCTGCGTTGGTCAACAATGCCGGTCATTACGAGGCCCATCCGAGCGCCAGCGTCTCGACAGCCGATTTCGAAGCCCTCATGCGCATCAACGTGACCGGCGTCATGGTCGCCAGCCGCGAGGTCTATCCGCACATGAAGGCGGCAGGCGGCGGCAAGATCGTCAATATGGGCTCGTTCTTCGACAAGATGGGTGTGGTGGCCCATGCCGCCTATTGCGCCTCCAAGGCGGCGGTTGGCGCGCTGACCCGCTGCCTGGCGGTGGAGTGGGCCAAGGACGGCATCGCCGTACTCAACGTGGCGCCGGGCTATATCGAGACCGACCTCAACCGCGAGTTCTTGGCCGACGAACGCATCCGCACGTGGCTCGCCCGGCGCATTCCCGGCGGCGAGGTGGGCAAGGCCGATGACGTGGCCAAGCTGGTCGCGGC
>CAZKTK010000548.1:0-2120 GCA_964555535.1 uncultured Rhodospirillaceae bacterium | reverse complement strand
GTTCGCGAGGGACGGCCTGCCGCTCGCGGCCGCGCAGCCGGAGTTCCTGCTCGACGGATTCGACTATCCCGAGATCCTTAACGCGGCGGTCGAGCTTACCGACCGCATGGTCGAGCGCGGCTTCGGCGACCACACGGCGTTGATCGGCAATGGCCGGCGCCGCACCTACAAGGAACTCGCGGACTGGACCAATCGCCTGGCCCATGCGCTGGTCGACAACCTCGGCGTCCAGCCCGGCAACCGGGTGCTCGTTCGCTCGGCCAACAATCCCGCCATGGTGGCCTGCTGGCTGGCGGCCACCAAGGCTGGCGCCGTGGTGGTCAACACCATGCCGATGCTGCGCGCCGGCGAGCTGACGCAGATCGTCGACAAGGCTGAGATCAGCCATGCCCTGTGTGATACGCGTCTGATGGCGGAACTCGTGGCCTGCGCCAAGACCTCCCATTTCCTCACTTCGGTTGTCGGTTTTGACGGCACCTCGAACCATGACGCGGAGCTCGACCGGCTGGCGCTCGAGAAGCCGGTGACGTTCTCGGCAATCGAAACCGGACGCGACGACGTGGCACTGCTCGGCTTCACCTCTGGCACGACGGGCGAGCCCAAGGCGACGGCGCATTTCCACCGCGATCTCCTGATCATCGCCGACGGTTACGCAAAAGAAGTGCTGGGCGTCGAGCCGAGCGATGTCTTCGTGGGCTCGCCGCCGCTCGGCTTCACCTTCGGGCTTGGCGGCCTGGCGATCTTTCCCTTGCGTTTCGGTGCCGCAGCGACCTTGCTGGAGGACGCCACGCCCGAGAACATGGTCGAGATCATCGAAAAGTACCGCGCCACGATCTGTTTCACGGCACCTACCGCCTACCGGGTCATGCTGCGCGCCATGGAGCAAGGCGCCGACCTTTCCAGCCTGCGCGCCGCGGTCTCAGCCGGCGAGACCCTGCCGGGGCCTGTTTATGAGGCGTGGATGGCGAAGACCGGCAAGCCCATACTGGACGGCATCGGCACAACCGAGATGCTCCACATCTTCGTCTCCAACCGCTTCGACAACCACCGGCCGGCCTGCACCGGCAAGCCGGTAACGGGCTACGACGTGCGCATTCTGGACGACGATGGCGAAGAACTGCCGGAAGGCGAGCCCGGACGCCTCGCCGTCAAGGGTCCGACCGGATGTCGCTACCTCGCCGACCAAAGACAAGCCGCCTATGTACAGGACGGCTGGAACATCACCGGCGATACCTTTGCCATGGACCCCGACGGCTATCTCCATTTCGTCGCGCGCAACGACGACATAATCATCTCTGCGGGCTACAACATCGCCGGGCCCGAGGTCGAGGCGGCGCTGCTGTCGCATGACGCTGTGGCCGAATGCGCCGTGATCGGGGTGCCGGACGCGGCGCGCGGCACCATCGTCGAAGCCCATGTGGTGCTGGCGGAGGGACAAGCCGCTGACGGCATGGTCAAGCAGCTGCAGGATCATGTGAAGGCGACGATCGCACCCTACAAATACCCGCGCTTGATCCGCTTCCGCCGCGCCCTCCCCAAGACGCAGACCGGCAAGGTCCAGCGCTTCCGCCTGCGCCAGGACAGGGGCTAGCTCATGTCGCATCGTATCATCGAACCGGAAGGGTGGGCGCCGCCACTCGGCTACGCCCACGGCATGCTGACCGAGGACGGACTGCTGTTCGTCGCCGGGCAGGTCGGCTGGAATGCCGAGCAGGTGTTCGAATCTCACGATTTCGTCGGTCAGGCCGAGCAGGCGTTCCGGAACATCCGCTCGGTCGTCGAGGCGGCCGGGGGCAAGCCTGCCGATATTACGCGCCTGACCTGGTTCATTTCGGACAAGACGGAATACATGGCACGGCAAAGGGAGATCGGCCAGGCCTATCGCAATGTCCTGGGCAGGCATTTCCCTGCCATGTCCGTGCTGGTGGTTTCCGGCTTTATCGAGGACCATGCCTTGGTCGAGATAGAAGCGACCGCGGTAATCGCGACATAAACCCGTTCACTAAACTAGGATCAGGGGCGCTTTAGAGGGAGTCCCCAGGCGACTAACAAATAGTGCCAGTTGCGAGCCCCCGCAACCATGAAGCCCCTACCGTCGTCTCCGCTGGAGGCGGCGGTTT
>CAZKTK010000547.1:0-2120 GCA_964555535.1 uncultured Rhodospirillaceae bacterium | reverse complement strand
TTGAACAGCGGCTCGCCCATGCCCATCATGACCACGTTCGAGACCATGCGCCCTTCCGGCGGGCTCGGCCATTCGCCGATGGTATCGCGTGCGACCAGCATCTGACCGACGATCTCGCTCGCATCGAGATTGCGCACGAGCTTCTGGGTACCGGTGTGGCAGAAGGCGCAGGACAGCGTGCAGCCGACCTGGGAGGAGACACAGAGCGCGCCGCGGTCCTCTTCCGGGATGTGCACGCATTCGGCCTCGCGCCCGTCGGCAAAGCGCAGCAGCCATTTGCGCGTGCCGTCGTCGGACTGCTGCAGGGCGCTGACATCGGGACGCGCGAGCGTGTAGCGCTCGGCAAGGCTCGCGCGCAGGCTCTTCGGAATATTCGCCATGTCGTCGAACTGGCGCGCGCCCCGCCAATAGAGCCAGTGCCAGAGTTGCTTGGCGCGAAACGGCTTCTCGCCGATGGCAGCCATCTCCGCCGCCAGCGCCTCCCGATCGAGACCGATCAGGGCTTTCTTCATTGGCCGCAGGCCTCGGTCATGGCGTTGCGCGCGGCGGTGAAGCCCATCAGCGAATAGGTGTCCGTGGTCGCCGTTCCCCGTGCCGATGCGCCGTTGACCACCATCTTCGCACCCCCGGCCATGGCCTTGGCCAGGGCCCGGTCGCCGTCGCTGTCATAGGCCCAGGCGGTCTCGCCCTGGGTGAACAGCGCGAATGTCTTGCCATCGATGTCGACCTCGATCTCGGCACCGTCGGCAAAGGGATAGCCGGCCTCGAAGCTCACCACGTCGGGGCCGCTGTCGCCCTTGCGGCGGGTGACCTGCACATAGGTGGGCCCGCGGCGGGTATAATCGCCTGCGCTCGCCGTCGGCCGGCTTGCCATGTAGCAGATGATGCGCCCGCCATCCTCATAGGCCGCGGCATACCAATCGCGAAACCGCCCCAGAGCGTCGTCGCCCTCCGCGGCGAACAGCGGCGAGGCGAGAATGATTGAGAAAACAGACAGGACAATGGATTTTCGGCTAAACATTGCGTCTCCCACCGAGATGGCTGATCTTGGCACCATGGACCGGGCGGACCAGTGGCGCGGCTTTGGCATGCTCGCTGACCGGGCGCTCGGCGAATCGGCCGAGACTGATCAGGCGATCGTACATCACGACGACCCCGGCGGCGGCAAGATTGATGCAGAAGCGGGTCGGAATCTGCACCACCGAATCGGCACGCGCCAGAACCTCCGGGCTCAACGAGCCGAGCTCGGGCCCGAAAACATAGGCTGCGCGCCTCGGATGGCGAAAACTCGGCAACATTTGCGCGTCCTCGACAAGCTCTATCGCCACAAGGGTGCAATCCTCGGGCAGGCTGAGATCCGCGGGCGTGTCGTAGTGCCAGGTCGGCAGGCTATCGGCCGAGACCGAGGTGTCCGAGCGCGGCCGGCCGATCTCCGTCGCTGCTTCGATGGTGAACAGAAACGACGCCCCGAAGGCGTGCGCCGAGCGGAACAGATTGCCGAGGTTCATCGGCTTTGATATCCGTTCCACTCCGATACCGAAATAGCCTTTGGCCTGGTCGGCCATGACAACGCCTCACAAAGCCGGGGCACCGACCGGTCGATGCCAGGATGTGAGGGAGATAATCGTGCGCGCGGTTCTTTGCAAGTCATTGGGCGAGCCCGAGGGGCTGGTTGTCGAGGATGTGCCTTCGCCAACGCCCGCTCCGGGCCAGGTCAAGATCGCCATTCACGCGGCCGGCCTGAACTTCGGCGACACCCTGATCATTCAGGGCAAATACCAGGAAAAGCCTGAGCTGCCCTTCACGCCGGGCATGGAACTGGCTGGCGTTGTCAGCGAGGTCGGCGAGGGTGTCGAGCACCTCGCCGTCGGCGACACGGTGATCGCCATGACCGGCACCGGTGCTTTCGCCGAGGAAGTGGTAACGGATGCGGACTGGGTGCTGAAAATACCCGCCAGCGTCGATATGCGGGCGGGCGCGGCCTTCCCCGTGGCCTATGGTACCTCGCACCTGGCGCTGGCGCATCGCGCCGATCTGCAAAACGGCGAGGTGCTGCTGGTGCTCGGCGCCGCTGGCGGCGTCGGCCTGACCGCGGTCGAGATCGGCAAGGCCATGGGCGC
>CAZKTK010000546.1:0-2122 GCA_964555535.1 uncultured Rhodospirillaceae bacterium | reverse complement strand
ATCAAAGCCCCTTTGGGAATCCCTACCGAGTCCATCAGGTCGAAAAATGCTCTAGGGCGCTTCTGGAAAATTTAAACTAGCGGAATTCCTTGGTTGGCGTGATTTGGGTTTGCCGCAAGGCTGGCCGAAGTGATGCGGAGCACGTTTCTATTGCTCAGTACCGCCCGCAGAATTGTTTCTCATTTCCCCCCTCACCCCTCTGCCGCGTCCTGCACCTCGCCGGACGCATCGAGGCAGACGGCGGTGAGGGGGCCGCCGTAGCCGCAGCCGGTGTCTATGGTCATGGCGAGCGCGCCGTCGCTGGGGCCGCCATGGGCGGGGTCGTAGCCGCGGACGATGCGGCGGAAGCCTTCGACGGTGCCCTCGATGGCATCGAAATCGCCGCCGCCCCACCACAGCGTGTCGCTTTGCACGGCGAGCGGGCGGGTCGGGTCTAGACCGGCGTGGACGAAGAGCATGGCGTGGTCGGCGGTAAACGCGGCGCGGCGCAGGCTCGCTAGCAGGGCCTCGTGGCCGGCATGGGCGCGCACGCTCTCGCGCAGCTCCACGGACCAGCGGGCGAGCGCCAGCGGGCCTTCGCGGCAGCGCATGCGCACCGCGTCCGCATCGATGCCATAGGCGGCGAGGGAGGCGTCGAGACCTTGCGCCAGCATCCATTCGAGGACCTGGGCGGGATCCTGGGCGATCTGGATCTGCAGCAGTTTCTGCCACATCTCCTCCTGGGCGCCGCGCAGGTGCACGATATCGCCGTCGAACAGCGTGAAGCGCGCCATCAGCGCGCGGCGGAACAGCAGCAATTCGTCGAGGGTGGCGATGATCTCGGGCCCGTGGCCGAGATAATTGCCGAGATAGACCAGGCGGTCGCCGGGCCGGAAGCGGGCCTCGATGGCGCCGTGGACCGCGGCCAGGCGGTCGCGCTCGCCGTGGACGGCGCCCACCGCCCAAATGCGGCGGGCGCCGCTCATGACCGAGAATTTATCGGTATCGGCCGCTGCCACGCCCTGCCGCCGTCGTTGGAGATTGCCAGTCTTACGAGCGCCAGTGTGGCACGCGCCCGGCCTCGGGTCGAGCGCTCTTACGCGGCCATCTTGAGGACGTCTTCGAGGCGCCTCGTGGCAGCCGTCTGGTCGATGTTCTCGACCGCGGCGAATTCCCGCGAAAGCCTGTCGAGGGCGGCCTCGTAGAGCTGGCGCTCGCTGTAGGACTGTTCCGGCTGGTCCTCGCCGCGATGCAGGTCGCGCACGACCTCGGCGATGGAGACGGGATTGCCGGAATTGAGCTTGGCTTCGTATTCCTGGGCGCGTCGGCTCCACATGGTGCGCTTGACGCGGGCGCGCCCGCGGAGCGCGGTAATCGCCTTGTCCATTTCGTCGGGGGTGGAGACCCGGCGCATGCCGCTGGTCGAGGCCTTGGCGAGGGGGACGCGCAGGATCATCTTCTCTTTTTCGAACGAGACGACATAGAGCTGCAGCTCGACGCCGCCGAACTCACGGGTTTCGATGCCGGTGATCTCGCCCAGTCCGTGACAGGGATAGACCACCAGGTCTCCGGTCTTGAATTCGTTCCGTTTCGCCATGTGTGTTTGCCTCAACCCAGCTATTTCGTCATGCGATGTGTGCGTCGTGCCCCCGCACGACCTAAGCCTTCGGCGCGCGCCTTGCGGATGCGCCCGATGGCTGTTCGGGGGCGATCCCCCAGAATTCCTAGTTCCCGCGAAACAAAAGCCGCCACCGCCACCCGCGGCAACGACCCCGTCACGTCAGGGTAGGAAATGTATCACATTTTCGCGGAAATCACAGCGCACCTGACACACGCCTGGCGCAGGGCTGGGTCGCGGGAGGCGGTTAGCCCTCCGTATTGCCGGGGTTTGGGCTGAAATGAGCGTCGAGCTTGCCCGGAACGTCCTTCCACTTTTCGGCATCGGCCGGGGAGTCGCCCTTGTGGGTGATGTTCGGCCACTTCTCGGCATATTCCTCATTCAGCTTGAGCCATTTGTCGAGATCGCCCTCGCTGTCGGGCAGAATGGCCTCGGCCGGGCACTCGGGCTCGCAGACGCCGCAATCTATGCACTCGTCGGGATGGATGACGAGCATGTTCTCGCCCTCGTAGAAGCAGTCGACCG
>CAZKTK010000545.1:0-2130 GCA_964555535.1 uncultured Rhodospirillaceae bacterium | reverse complement strand
TTGCCGCGATGACCCAAAAATCAGCGATCAGAGCCGCTTGTTAACAGGCGACTATTTAGTTGGTCTCTCAGGCAAGCTCCATAGCGAGCAGGGCCGGCGGTGTGCTTTTCCACCGAACATGCGCTTTCGATGAGCCGCCGTGTCTGTGGGTCAAGTTCCGATAGGTCTGGAATGCCTTGAGAATAGGCTGTTGAATTGACCAGGAGCAAACACAAGATCGCGACGAAAGGCCTATATTCTGCCATTCAGTATCATGGCCTCCAAGAATGAGAAAAACATCTTTGGATCGCCGCCAACAGCGCAACCAGTTCAAATGTTACTACGTGATAAGTATAGCTGTGATTGCAAATATTGTCATTACTTCGCGTTAGTTACTCGCTTAAACGGCAGAATAGTTATGAAATGTGTGGGTTCGCTCGCTCTATGACGCCTCTGATCCAGGCCGTGTCTCAATCGGAATCGGCACAAGCTCTTGCCGTCACAGCCGCCCACCTTGGATTCAACTTCACTGCTTGGCCCGCGGATGGGCGGCGCGGTAGGTGGCCTGCATCTGTTCGCCGGCCACCGCCGTATAGCGCTGTGTGGTCGACAGGCTGGCGTGGCCGAGCAGCTCCTGGATGGTGCGCAGATCGCCCCCGGCGCCGAGCAGGTGGGTGGCGAAGCTGTGGCGGAGCGCATGGGGTGTCGCGGTCTCGGGCAGGCCAAGCAGCGCGCGGGCGCGGCGCATTTGCCGCTGGGCGACGCCGGGATTGAGCCTGCCACCGCGGGCGCCGACGAAAAGCGGTGCCTCGGGCGTCACCGCGAAGGGCCGGGCGGACAAATAAGCATTGATGGCATTGCCGACGATGGGCAGCACCGGCACCAGGCGTTGCTTGCCGCCCTTGCCGTCGATGCGCAGTACTTCCGCGCCCGCCGCCTCGCCGCAGTTCAGGGAAAGCGCCTCGGCAATGCGCAGGCCGCAGCCATAGAGCAGAGTGAGCAGGGCGGTATCGCGCAGGCCCTGCCAGTCGCTGTCGGTCACGTCCGCCATGGTGAGGGCGACGTCCCTGGCATCGCCCTGCGACAGCGGCCGCGGCACGGCGCGCGGCTGTTTCGGCGTGCGCAGGGTGCCGATGACCGCGTTATGGACGAGCCCGCGCTTGTCGAGAAAACGGAAGAAGCCCCGCACCACCGACAGCGCCCGCGCGGTGGAGCTCTTCGCCAAGCCGCTCGAGGCCCGCCGCGCCAGCCAGGCGCGGAAATCGGCGGCTTTCAACGCCGCGAGCTGATCGAGCCCCGGCGGCCCGCCGAGATGCTCGACGAGAAACGAGAGAAAGCCGTCAAGATCGCGGGCGTAGTTGCTGAGCGTGTGGTCCGAGGCGCGGCGCTCGTCCGCCAGCCATTGCCGCCACGCATCATGCGCCGCGGCCAGATCGGGGGCGAGGGGCGGGGGGGACGCCATCTCGGGCGGCGACTACTCCGCGGCCTCGGCCGACAGAATGCTCTGGCCGGTCTTCTCCCAGTCGGCGAGGAAAGCGGCGAGCCCCTTGTCGGTGAGCGGATGCTGGGCCAGCTGGCGCAGCACTTTCGGCGGAATGGTGGCGACATGGGCGCCAAGCTTCGCTGCCTCCACCACGTGCAGAGGACTGCGGATCGAGGCCACCAGCACCTCGGTGGTCACGGTATCGGGATAGGCGGCGTAGATATCGCAGATGTCGCCGATCAGCTGCATGCCGTCCTGGCCGAGATCGTCGAGCCGGCCGATGAAGGGCGAAATGAAGGTGGCGCCGGCTTTTGCCGCGAGCAGGGCCTGGGCGGGGGCGAAGCAAAGCGTGACATTGACCATGGTGCCGTCGTCGCGCAGGCGCCGGCAGGCCTTGAGGCCGTCCCAAGTGAGGGGCACCTTGACGGCTATATTTGAGGCGACCGCCGCCAGGCGGCGGCCCTCCGCGACCATGCCGTCGGCGTCGGTCGCCGTGACCTCGGCGCTTACCGGCCCGTCCACGACCGAGCAAATCTCCTCGATCGCCGGGAGGAAGCTGCGCCCTGTCTTTGCTATAAGAGACGGATTGGTGGTGACGCCGTCGAGCAGACCCGTCGCCGCCAGGTCGCGAATCTCGTCAATGTCGGCGGTATCGATGAAGAACTTCA
>CAZKTK010000544.1:0-2138 GCA_964555535.1 uncultured Rhodospirillaceae bacterium | reverse complement strand
GCAGCAGATTGTTGACCATGCCGAGGGGCAGGTTGTCGACGACCTCGTAGCCGAGGTCCTCCAGGGCCTTCAGCGCCGTGGTCTTGCCGGCGCCCGACAGCCCGGTGACCAGGATCACGCGCCGGGCGCTCACGACACCGCCTCGCCGAGGGCGCCGGCGAAGGAGCCGCCCGCAAGCACCGTCCGCAAGGCGAGACGCACGCGTGGCGCCGCCGAGGCCTCGAAAGCGACCAAAGAGATGGCAGGCACGGCGATGCCCTGCAGCGTGCGCGCGGTCGGTTCCGGCAGGCGCTCCACCGCCCCATCGCACAGCGTCACCGCGAGCCGGATGGGCACATCGGCGTCATGGGCGAGACGGACAATGCCGATGCCACGAATTTCGATCAGGCCCTGCAATGGCGCCGGCGCGCTGGCCAGCAGAGCCTCACCGCGGCGGGCCAGCTGCACCTGGTCGTCGGCCACCAGCACCGCACCGGCGTCGATCAGGCGCAGGGCCAGGTCGGACTTGCCGCTGCCCGGCGCGCCCTCGATGAGCACACCGGCGTCACCGACCGCGACACAGCTCGCGTGAATACAGGTCATGGAGGAAGGTTGCGGCGGATGGCCGCGTCTGTCAATCGCCTCAGGCGGCGTCGTGGCTGGCGATGGGCTCGGCCAGCACGGCGTATATGGCATCGCCGTTGTCGGCTCCGCGCAGCTTGGCGCAGCTTGCCTTGTCGCGCAGCAGGCGGCTGACCCGGGCCAGGGCCTTGAGATGGTCGGCGCCGGCGGATTCGGGCGCCAGCAGCAGAAACACCAGGTCGACCGGCGCGTCGTCGACCGCCTCGAAATCGACCGGATGCTCAAGACGCGCGAACATGCCGAACAGGGTATCGATCTCGCGCAGTCGCGCATGGGGAATGGCAATGCCGTTGCCAAGCCCTGTGCTGCCCAGGCGCTCGCGCTCCAGCAACACGTCGAAGATGCGTCGCTCGTCGAGCCCGGTCAGCTTCGCGGCATGACGCGCCAGCTCCTGCAGCGCCTGCTTCTTGCTGGTCGCCTTGAGGTTGGCGACCACGGACTTCGGCGACAGCAGAGCCGTGCCGGCCATCAACCGTCCTCCTTCGGGTCCAACCAGCCGATATTGCCGTCGTTGCGCCGGTATACGACGTTGAGCCTGCCGTGGCCGCTATTGCGGAACATCAGCACCGGCGCTTCCTCCAGTTCGAGGCGCATCACCGCGGCGCTCACCGTCAGGGTGTGCACCGGCGTGGTGGTCTCGGCGATGGTCACCGGGCCATCGGCGCCCTCGGCCGGCTCGTGGGCATCCTCATGCTCGGCCTCGAGCACGATTTGCGTGGCCGGGATCGCCGTTTCGATATCGAACTTCTCGGCGTGATGGTTGGTCAGGCGCCGATGATAGCGGCGCAGGCGCTTCTCGACGCGCTCCGCGGCGACATCGAAGGCGGCCTGGATCTCGTCGGCCTCGCCATGCGCCTGCACGCGTATGCCGCGTCCCGCATGCACCGAGATGTCGCTGTGGTACAAGTGCCGGGACTTCGAGAACTGCACCATGCCATCGATGGCGCGATCGAAATATTTGCCGACGGCTGCCGACAAACGCTCTTCCACATGGGTGCGCAACGAATCGCCCACGTCCATGTGCTTACCACTGACGGATAATTGCATATGTCCAATTTTTTCCGATTGATCGGCTTGCGATGGCCCTGTCGGTGCCTGTTTCCTCGCAGAGGGCGCGAAAAATAGTGAAGTTGGCAGGTGTCTGTCAATGCCCGATGCGTGTCCACCGCCAGATGGGCCCGCATTCAGATGTCTGCCCGTTTCAGGCGACGGCGTTGCACCGATGACGGAATCTTCATGGCTTCCCGATACTTGGCCACGGTTCGCCGGGCGATATCGATGCCGTTGCCGCGCAGCAATGTGACAAGACGGTCGTCAGACAGGACGGAATCCACGGTCTCCTGATCGATCAGCGAGCGAATATGGTCGCGCACCGCCTCCGACGATACCGCGTCGCCGCCGGCGCGACCGGGGATGGCGGAGGTGAAGAAATATTTGAGCTCGTAGATGCCGCGATGGGTGACCATGTATTTGTGGCTGGTGACGCGGCTCACCGTGCTCTCGTGCATCTCCACCGC
>CAZKTK010000543.1:0-2142 GCA_964555535.1 uncultured Rhodospirillaceae bacterium | reverse complement strand
AAGATCATCATCGACCACAATCCGGCGGCGCTCGACCTCGAGGAAGAGGATTTCCTCGACATGCCGCGGGCGGGCTGCATGCTCAACCCGGGTCCGCTCTACCACAATGCGCCCTTCATCATGGCCCATCGCGGCCTGTTTCGCGGTAATACGATTGTCGGCATGCAAAGGTTTGACGCGGCGGAGTCCCTGCGCCTGATCGAGCAGCATCGCGTCGAGTGGGTGATGATGGTGCCCACCATGATGCATCGCATCTGGCGCCTCGAAGCGGCCGAGCGCGAGGCCTTCGATCTGTCGTCCTTGCGTATCGTCAGCCACGTCGCGGCACCCATGCCGGTCTGGCTCAAGCAGAACTGGATCGATTGGCTCGGGTCCGAGCGCGTCTGGGAACTTTATGGCGGCACCGAGGGCACCGGTGCGACCTGGTGCAGCGGCACGGAGTGGCTGGCGCACAAGGGCTCGGTGGGCAAGATGGTGCGCGGCTCGCGGGTGCGCATTCTCGACGAGGACGGCAAGGATTGTGCGCCGGGAGAGATGGGGGAGGTATTCCTGATGCCGGAAGGCGGGCCGGGCAGCAGCTACCACTATATCGGCGCCGAAGCCAAGATCGCGGACGGCGGCTGGGAGACGCTCGGCGATGTCGGCTGGGTCGACGAGGACGGCTACCTTTATCTCGGCGATCGCCGCGGCGACATGATCATCGCGGGAGGCGCCAACATCTACCCGGCGGAAGTGGAATCGGCCCTGGCCGAGCACCCCGGCGTCGACACCGTGGTCGCCATCGGCCTGCCCGACGACGACATGGGCGAGGTGGTGCACGCCATCGTGCAGCCGCATGAGGATTGGGACGGCGAACTCGACGACGCCACGCTGGCGGAATTCGTTGAGACCCGCCTGGCTCGCTACAAGACCCCGCGGAGCTACGAGTTCGTCGCCTATTCATTGCGCGACGATGCCGGCAAGGTGCGCCGCTCCCAGCTGCGCGCCGACCGCACCGCCAAGTAATCGGTGACAGTTACCTATTGTTCCGAAAATATTTGAATATTTTCAGTGTGTTATGGCATAAGAACCCATGTCGCCATGTCGTAACGTTTTGTTTTCACGCGTAAATATTCTTCGGAATAGGTAACTGTCACAAATTTTTAGGCGACGGCGCTGGTGAGTTCGCGCTCGACCATCGGCTTGATCTCGGACATGAATGTTTCCATGGTCGCGAGCGCCTTTTCATGGGACGAGCCGCCGACCTGGAAGTGGAACATGTAGTGCGAGGCGCGAGAGGCGCGGGCCTCCTCGCAAAGCCGCTCGGCGATGGTTTCGCTGTCGCCGATCAAGAGGTTCTTCGCCATGTCCTCGAGCGGGATCTCCTCCGGCAGGGGCTGCTCGATCATCATGCCGCCGTCCATGACCTCCGCGCGCCGGCGCAAGGCCGAGGCGAGGCGCATCTGGTGGCGGCAATTGTCCGCATAGGCCAGGGTTTCCTCTTTGCTTTCGGTCACGCACATGAAGCGCTGCACGCCAAGCGGCATGGTGTTCGTATCGCGCCCTTCGGCGGCGAACATCTCGGCGATGCGTGCGCGCATGGTGCTTTGATATTCCGCCCCCAGCCAGCGCCCGGTGAACATCGGTGTCAGGTGGCGCTGGGCGCAAAGGCGGTGGCCGAAGGGGTTGTCGCCGGCCAGCCAAATGTCGGGCAGGCCGTTCACCGGACGCGAGCTGATATGGGTTTCCGGCATCTGGGTATAGCGACCGTCGTAGGAGAAGGTCTCCTGCCCGAAGGCCAGCGTGAGCATGTCGAGGAACTCGGTCAGCATGCCCTGGGCATCGGCGAGATCCTTGCCGAAGCGGTCGAACTCGTAGGGCTGGTAGCCGCTGCCGACACCGAGCACCAGGCGCCCGTTGCTCAAGCCATCGACCATGCCGATTTCCGCCAGCAGGCGCGCCGGATCGTAGAGCGGCACCACGACGACGGCGGGTCCGAGCTTGATGGACTTGGTGACGCCTGCGCAATGGGCTGCCATCATCAGCGGCGAGGGGCAGATGCAGTAATTGGAAAAGTGGTGCTCCGCGAACCAGGCAATGTCGAAGCCGAGCTGGTCAGCGTGCCTTACCTGCTCGACATGCTCCGCGAAGACCCGTTGCGGC
>CAZKTK010000542.1:0-2147 GCA_964555535.1 uncultured Rhodospirillaceae bacterium | reverse complement strand
AAAGCTACGCACGGGTAACGACTTCGGGGTTCTTAACGGGCGACTATGTGGTGACTTTGACCAGATCTTCGATGCCCATGTCTTCGGCCGCCAGCAGCGCCGCGATATTGCGCCAGCACCAGTCGATCTGCTCTTCGAAGCTTTCCGGCAGCACGCCGTCGGGGCGCACGCCGAGCTGCCCGGCGCTATAGACCCAGCGGGCATTGGCGGGCACGGCAACGCTGTGGCTGTACTTCGCGCCGGTGATTGGCGGGGCGATGGTATCGGGACTGCTGCGGCGCAAAGACATAGGCGATTTCCTTTCTGATGCTCAAACGATCTTGGGCAGAAGCTGGCTCATCTCGACGAGACGGCTGTCGGCGAGCGCAGCGGCGCGGATTGGCGCCATGGCGCGATAGTCGGGATCGTTGAGCATGGCGATGAACTGTCGGCGCGTGGGATAGCGCACCAGGATCACCACGTCCCAATCCTCGGGTCCGACAATGCTGTTGAGCCCCCGCCCCATCCAGATCGGCTCGCCGCCATAGCGCGGATGCATCTCCTCGGCAAAGCGCCGGCCATAGACCGTATAGGCATCGCGCCCACTGAGGCCGTCGACGCCGAAGCCGTCAGCAGCGCGCTCGCGGTAGCGCAGCAGATTGAGCATCACGACAGGCTCCTCCGGGTCGCCGCCAGCCATCGCGGCAAGCGCCTTCCGGTCTGCGTCAATGAACGCCATCAGCAAGTGTCCCCCATATGCCCGCTGCAGGGAGCGGGTCGGATCGTTATACCCGGACTTAGTGTCAATGGTCCGATGCAGCCTGTCACCATAACCCTTGACTCGAGCTGGCAACAGCCAGTCTCATCTGCACGGTTGCCAACAATTCGCTGTGACGTTTTGGTTTTTTCTTTGGAGGAACGGACCAATGCGAATACCCCACCCCCAGGCTCTCGCCTCCAACACGGGCCTGGCCGCAAGTGTAGCCATTATCCTCGCAATCTTCGTCTTGTCTGTGACCCTGCTCGGCTTCATGGTCGGCAGCTTGATCAATGGTGTGCTGGCTCTCGCTTATGTCACTTGGGTGCAGCTTAAGATCAGACCGCCGGTGGCCGTGGCCGAAGAGCCCGCTCCAGAGATCCCGCGTCCGTGGCTCAGCGCGCTGTCGGCGGCGGTGCTTATAGGACTCAGCTTCGCATTCGCACTGCTGAACATCGCCGCTGCGGTCGGCATAGCGCTTCTCGCTTATCCGGAGCTGTGGCTCCCCTTGGATAGGCCGAACTTGGTCAATGCGCTGATCACAGTGGCAATCCTTTTGGTGATCGTGCTACCCGCTGTATGCTTTGCGATCACTTACCTGTTGCTCTCGCAATTTTCCCATTCGAAAATCCTGCGGCGGATAATGGCTTGGCACGGCTTGCGTGGCCGGCCGCCGATTGCGGCCTGGGATATGTTGCTGGGCATGATTCCGATTTTTGCAGCGCTGGTAGGGACGCTGCCCTTGGTAGTCTTCGACGATACGGTCGGGCTGGCGGCATCGGAAAGCAATCTTTCCTGGGGCGATCATTCCTATGGCGTGCTTCTTGGCTATCCGTACGCTTTGTACATGCTTGTCGGGGCGGCGTTAGGCTTGGCAGCCATGCCGGCGCTGAGGGCGTTTTACTGTCGCCTATACGAAACGCTCGCGAGCCCCGGAGACGAAGCCGCCACTCTCAAAGGCCGTGCAGTAGATCGCTGGCCGGCTCTGACTGCAGGACTCGCAGGACTGGCGATGGTGTCGTTAGGGTTGGGAGGAACGCTTGCGGGCGGAGTCGTCATGAGTTTCTCAGGCGTGCCAACAGTAGGCCTGGCCATGAATTCCGACGAAGCGATCAGGGATTGGTTGGAGCGCATGGCGCGTGAAGGTGTTGAGGCAAAGGTCGTGGCGGAGCAGCTCAATACGGCCGGTCGATGGCACTCCCATGCACCGGCGGAGGGCCTGGCAGGGCTGCTATCCGATAGCGAAACGTTTGCGCTTGCGGACGATATCAGCTGCACAGCGCGCCTGGCCGCGGCACCGCTTGGGGCAGACGAGAATACGGCAAATGATGACGATAGCGACGAGCCACCGTTGGCAAAATACTGTTACCGCGTCGATTGCCGTTGGACCGGGTTCAGAGAACCGCACGGG
>CAZKTK010000541.1:1745-2150 GCA_964555535.1 uncultured Rhodospirillaceae bacterium | reverse complement strand
CGCGCGGTGCAGCTCATGCAACCGATGGAGGGATAGCCCTCGGCCTCCAGGGGATGGCGCGGCAGGCCGCGGGCCGCGAACGCCTCGTCGATCCGTGCCTTCGACCAGTGGGCCAGCGGGTTGATCTTGACGCGCCCGTCGGCCGGCTCGATCGTCGCCAGGTCCTCGCGGGTATCGCCCTGGAAACGCTTGCGCCCCGTGATCCAGGCCTCGAAGCCCGAGAGCGCGCGCCTGAGTGGAATCACCTTGCGCAAATGACAGCACGCGGCGGGCGACTCGCGGAACAGCATGCCGTCCGGGTCGATACGGGCGATATCATAGGGCTCGGGCGCGGTCGAGCGCACGTCCTCGAGGCCGAGGTGGTCGGCGAGCATGTCGCGGTAGCGCAGGGTCTCGCCGAAATGC
>CAZKTK010000541.1:0-1735 GCA_964555535.1 uncultured Rhodospirillaceae bacterium | reverse complement strand
TCCGCCACCAGGGAGAGCAGCACCGCCGCCTCGGCGCCGAAGGAGGAGACGACGGCGATACGGCCCTTGAACTCGCGCTCGATCAGGGGACGGAGGAGGTCCGCCCCCTCGCGCCCGCGATAGCGCGCGGCGAGGGCCGCCGCGTGGGTCCCCGCCCGGCGGTCGCCGATGGCCACCGTTGCCGCCTCGCCGACTCGATCCATCACCGCCTCTTCGCTCATCCCAAACACCCCAACCGCCGTCTTTTCGGCCGGCAAGTGAGCACAACGCGGCCGACCCGTTCTTGATCCAGCGCAAATAGCACCATGCTTCCGATATATTTCATAAACACCATATCATCAACGTATTTTACATTATAGGACGGATTATATTTGTTAATACAAGATTCCGTGACCGAAACGTGCTCGACCGGCCCACCCGGGCCCGAATCACGCTTTGCCATTGAGTATCGTCGCGATATCCACGATCCTTCTGCCCGCCGGCCACGTATGGCGCGGCTCAAGGAGGGACATGGCACCGCCCCGGAACGCCGCCGCCGAAAAGCCCGTCGCCGATGACGAAAGCGGCGCGGGCGCCCCGCCGCCTGTCCGCGGCCATGGCGAGCACGGGCGCATCTACGGCAGCATCCTTGAGACCGTCGGCGGCACGCCGCTGGTGCGGCTCAACCGCATGACGGCCGAGGCGGGCTGCGTCGCGGACGTGGTCGCCAAGTGCGAGTTCTTCAATCCCTTGAGCTCGGTCAAGGACCGCATCGGCCTGGCCATGATCGAGGCGGCCGAGGCCGCGGGCCGCATCGGGCCCGGGACACTCATCGTCGAGCCGACCTCGGGCAATACCGGCATCGCCCTCGCCTTCGTCTGCGCGGCCAAGGGCTACCGCCTCGTCCTCACCATGCCCGAGAGCATGTCGATCGAGCGCCACAAGATGCTGCGCTTCCTCGGTGCCGAGCTCGTTCTCACGCCCGCGGCCGAGGGCATGCCGGGGGCCATCCGGCGGGCCGAGGAAATCCTCGCCGCGGCCGAGGACGGCTTCATGCCCCAACAGTTCGAGAACGCGGCCAACCCCGATGTCCACGCCCGCACCACGGCCGAGGAGATCTGGCGTGATACGGCCGGCGCCATCGACGTGCTGGTCAGCAGTGTGGGCACCGGCGGTACCTTGACGGGCGTCTCGCGCGTCATCAAGGCGCGGAAACCGAGCTTGCGCACCATCGCCGTCGAGCCCGAGGACAGTCCGGTTCTCTCGGGCGGGCCGGCGGGGGCGCATCTGATCCAGGGCATCGGCGCCGGCTTCGTGCCCGCCATCCTCGATACGGAGCTCATCGACGAGGTCTTGCGCATCGGCAACGAGACGGCCTTCGCGACCGCCCGCCGGGCGGCGCGTGAGGAGGGCCTGCCCGTCGGCATCTCCTCGGGCTCGGCCATCGCCGCCGCCCTCGAGGTCGCCTGCCGGCCCGAGATGGCGAAGAAGCTCGTGGTGACCATCCTCCCCTCCTTCGCCGAGCGCTACCTCTCCTCCGCCCTCTTCGACGGGATGTGAGGGGCTGGAGAACGGCGCCGCATGTTCAAGATGAAACTCCCGTGGCTCGACCGCGCGATCACCGCGATCGCTCTCATCGCCGCCGTGTGGGCGCTCATCGTGGCCAAGGACACCCTCGATATCGTCATCGAACAACGCGATATCGCGGCCCAGATCGGCGCCTGGAACATCATCGCCACCTCGCCCCAGGCCCGCG
>CAZKTK010000540.1:0-2164 GCA_964555535.1 uncultured Rhodospirillaceae bacterium | reverse complement strand
GAGGTTGAAGGATTCCGCCACCGCGCCCTGGTGCAGCGCGCCGTCGCCGAAGAAGGTCACGACCACGTCGCCGTCGTTCGCCATCTTGCGCGAATAGGCCACGCCCGTGGCGATGGGCACGCCGCCGCCGACGATGGCGTTGGTGCCGACCACGCCCGCTTCCTTCCAGCGCAGATGCATGGAGCCGCCGCGACCGTGGCAGTAGCCTTGTTCGAGTCCCATGATTTCGGCGAGCGTCCGCTGCATGACGTCCTGCATGGGCGCCGGCATGTCGTCCCGCAGGGGATCGAAGCCGTCCGGCAACACATGGGGCAAAGCCTTGGCGAGAAAGTGGTGATGCGCTCGGTGGGTGCCGTTGATCTGATCGGAAGAACGCAGCGCCGAGAGACAGCCCACGGCCGAGCCCTCCTGGCCGATCGAGGAATGCGCCGGCCCGTGCACCAGATCCTCGCCGACCAGCTCCAGCACCGTCTCCTCGAAAGCCCGCACCAGGTGCAAATGATGCAGCATATGCCCGAGCATGCCCGCATCGGCCTTGCGCCAGTCCGCCTTGGTGGTGCGGATCTCCTGCCACGGCGTATCGATGGTCAATTTGCGAACGGACGGCATGGCATATCTCCCTGGACTACGGCCCCGGTTGCTTACAGGAAATCGGAGTGGTGAGAAAGGGTTCGCGTATGCCCCGACATGGACTAGGTTCTCGGTCCGAATTCAGCGTCACGGGAGCAAACGGAATGACCAAGCGGGTGATGGTGCAGATGCGGGTCTCGGCGGGGATCGAGGCGGCGTTCGAGGGGCGCGACGATATCGCCTGCGATGTGTTCACCGAGCTGTCGGAAGACAATCTGGTGCAGCAAATCGGCAACTACGACGGCGCCATTCTCGGCATTGCGCCTTTTACCGAGCGCATCATCGCCGCCGCCTCCAAGCTCAAGATCGTCTCTCGCTTCGGGGTCGGCTATGACGCGGTGAATGTGGAAGCGCTCAGCCGCGCGGGCATTCCCCTGGCCATTGCCGGCACGGCCAATTCCGTCACCGTGGCCGAGCATGCGCTGATGTTCATGCTGGCATTGGCCAAGCAAACGGTCACCTACGACCGCGAGGTGCGCAAGGGCAATTGGGGCATCCGTTTCCAGGCACCGGCCATCGATCTGGCCGAGCGCACGGTGCTTGTCCTCGGTTTCGGGCGCATCGGCCGGCGCCTGGTGAAGCGCTGCCTGGGCATGGACATGCGCGTGCTGGTGCACGACCCCTATGTCATCCAGGACGCCATCGCCACAGCAGGCGCGACGCCGGTCGAGGACTGGCACGCAGCGCTCCCCGATGTGGACTTTCTCTCGGTCAACTGCCCCAAGAACGAAGAGACCACGGGCATGGTATCAGGGTCCGAGCTCAGCGCCATGAAGAAGACGGCCTATGCCGTCAACACCGCGCGCGGTGGCATCATCGACGAAGCGGCACTGGTCGAGGCGCTCGAAGCCGGAACCATCGCCGGCGCCGGCATCGATCCCTTCGTGATCGAGCCCGCAACCCCCGACAATCCCCTCTTTCACGCCCCCAACATCCTCGTCAGCCCCCATTCGGCCGGCGTGTCTGAGGAGTCGATCTACCGCATGGGCTATTGGGCCGCGAAAAACGTTGCCGATTGCTTCGACGGCAAGCTCGATCCGGCCAACGTCATCAACAAGGACGTTCTTTAAGCGCTCTTCTAACGCATGCAGAAGAACGCCAGCTTGTGGCCTTCAAGGTCGCGGCAATAGGCAAATTCCGTCTTGCGCTTGCCGCGTGGGCCCGGCGCGCCTTCGTCGCTGCCGCCAAGCGCCAGCGCCTTGGCGTGCATCTGCCCGACCATCTCCACGCTCTCGACTGCTATCGCCGCCATGGTGCCGTTGCCGATGCTTGCCGCTTCGCCGTTATAGGGCTTGATCACGCCCAGCAGTCCCTGGCGGGGGTTGGTCCCCCACAGGGTGATATGACCGTCGTCGACGATCCTCTTGGCGCCCATCTCGCCGAGCAGGGCATCGTAGAATCCGCGCGCGGTGTCGATATCGTTCGTTCTCAGGGTGACATAGCCGATCATGGTTTCCTCGCGATCTGAATCGCGTCACTCTATGGGCTCTGCATCGTCGACGACAAGCCGTTGGGGGGACTGAGTGTCCCCCGT
>CAZKTK010000539.1:0-2164 GCA_964555535.1 uncultured Rhodospirillaceae bacterium | reverse complement strand
GAGGGAAACTTCTAAGCCCCTCACGTCGTCGTGAGTGCATCGCCCTGGTCATGGCACCCGACAGGGCCGCGAAGCCGCCGATCGCCTCCAGCGCCTCGCGCTCGATGAGGATGCAACCGCCTGCAGCCGCTGCCACGGGCGCTCGGGGCGCGTTCGACAGCGCGAAGGGATAGAGCAGCTTGAAGAAATAGACGAAGGCGGGGACCAGCAGCCGTTCCCAAGGCGAAGCTGTCGACAAAGTGGCCATGACCGAAACCAGCGCGGCACCGGTTTCGATGCGCTTGGCGAGCAATGCCGCCACCACCCCGGGCGCCAAGGCGATATCGGCATCGAGGAGAAGAACAAGCGGCCGCGTTGCCTGGCGCCGTCCCTGTTCCAGCGCCCACAACTTGCCGCTCCAGCCCTCCGGCCGCGGTGTGCCGTCGATGACTTGCGCGTCACCCGCTCGTGCCAGCGCGGCCGTGTCGTCGGTGGATTGGTCGTCGATGACGATTACGTCCAGGCCCTCGCCTTGCTCGGGCAGCGCTGCCAGGGTCCGCGGCAAGGTTTCAGCCTCGTCACGCGCGGGAATCAGCACGATGACATCGCCGAGAGGCGCCGGCGCGGTGCTCGCATGCAAGCGCTCGCGTGTGCTCCATGGCCGCCACGGCAGCAGCAGAAGCGCCAGCCACATGGCGCCGCCAAGCGCGCCCGCCCAGGCCACAACCGTCATTGCCTTGCCCCCATCGCCATGGGCCGGTTATAGGGCGTGGGGACCGTGCGGCAAAGGGCGGGATCCCGCTGGACAAACCGGGCCCGAGGATCGAAGCTCCACCCATGGCGAAGCAAGCTGGCAAGGACCTGGAAGCGGATCTGCTGATCGTCGGCGGCGGCATGATCGGCCTGACCGTGGCGCGCGCCGTGGCGGGCGCCGGGCTGACATCGATCGTGGTCGACCGCGAAGCACCGGCAGCGGCACTCGCCGCTGCGGCAGATGGCCGTGCCTCGGCCCTGGCGGCAGGGTCGGTGCGTCTGCTGCGGGATATCGGCGTCTGGCAAGGGATGGAGCCGGAAGCCCAGGCGATTCTGGAGATCCGCGTCTCCGACGGCGATTCGCCCCTGTTCCTGCACTACGACCACAAGAGCATCGGCGACGAGCCGTTCGGCTTCATGGTCGAGAACCGGGTGACCCGGCAAGCACTCCATGATGCGATCGCTTCGACACCCGAGGCAACCCATCTCGCACCCGGCGAAGTCGCTTCGCTTGAACGTGGCGTCGCAGGCGTGACCGCGCGTCTGGGCGATGGCCGCGCCGTGCGGGCCCGCCTTGCCATTGCCGCCGACGGACGCGGCTCGGCAACGCGCGCCCGCGCCGGCATCACGGTGCAGCGGCTCGACTACCGCCAGACGGCCATCGTCTGCACGGTCGAGCACGAACGGCCCCATCGCGGCATCGCCCAGGAGCGATTTCTGGCGGCGGGCCCCTTCGCCATATTGCCCCTGCCCGGCAACCGCTCGTCGCTGGTCTGGACCGAGCGCGAGGATCTGGCACCGACATTGATGGCGCTCGACGATGATGCCTTCGCAGCGGAGCTGGCCTGGCGCTTCACCGATTTTCTCGGGCAGGTGAGGCCCATCGGGCAACGCTGGAGCTATCCCCTGGCGCTGACCTGGGCCAGCCGCATGACCGACCGCCGCCTGGCCCTGATCGGCGATGCCGCCCGCGCCATCCACCCCATTGCCGGCCAAGGCCTCAATCTGGGCTTGCGCGATGTCGGGGTGCTGGCGGAAGTGCTGGGCGAGGCCGCTGCTCTCGGCCTCGATCCCGGTGCCGCAAGCAGCCTTGCGACCTATGCCCGCCGGCGCCGCTTCGACGTCCTCAGCATGAGCCTGGTCACCGACGGCATCAACCGCCTGTTCTCCAACGATGTCGCGCCGCTTCGCCTGGGCCGCGATCTCGGCCTGGCCGCGGTGGACAAGATACCCCCGCTCAAGCGCGTTTTCATGCGCCACGCCATGGGGCTCTTACCCATCTAATCTAGGGATCGCGGCTGAGGCCTTGCGCTTCGAGGCCGGTGAGGTAGGCCTGCCACAGCTCGTCCTGGTCCTGGCCCATGCGATAGAGGGTTTCCCAGGCATATATGCCGCTGTCGTGCAAGTCGTCGAAACGCAGGCGCACCGCGTA
>CAZKTK010000538.1:0-2168 GCA_964555535.1 uncultured Rhodospirillaceae bacterium | reverse complement strand
GCTCGGCCAGCAACCTCTCGGCCGCGCCGATCGCGAGATCGACCGCGACGTCACGGACCTCCTGCGCCGCCGCCGCCTCGGCCTGGGCGATCTTGTCCTTGGCCTGCGCCTCCTGGCGCGCGAAGGCGGTTTCCATCGCCTCCTCGGCCTCGGCCCGATGGCGCTCGGCGTCGACCTTCGCCTTGGCGACGATGTCCTCGGCGTCCTGCTTGGCCTCGCGTTGTTGGCGCTGGTATGTCGCGACCAGGGTCTGGGCTTCCTCGCGCAGCTCGACCGCGCGTTCCAGCTCGCTCTTGATCGCCGCGGCCTTGTTGTCGAGCATGCCGGTGATCATGGCCCAGGCCTTCTTGCCGACGGCGGCGAGGAAGACCAGGAAGGCGATCAGCACCCAGAATTCTGGATCGTGGAACATCAGGCGCGCGCCTCCATCTCGGCATCCACCGCCTTGCTCAAGGCGTCCTGGGAAACCTCGGCCCCGAGCAGCTTGCCGGTCGCGGCCTGAGCCGCGGCCACGGCGACGTGGCGCAAGCCCGCACGCACCTCGGCCACAGCTTCGGCGATACGCGCTTCCTCGGTCGCGGCACGGGCATCGAGCTCGGCCTCGAACGCCGCCTGGCGCTCGGCCGCCTCGGCCGCGATCTCCTCGCGCGCCTTGGCGGCTATGGCCTGCGCCTCGGCGCGGGCCTCGGCCATGGTCGCTTCGTAGGCGGCCAGCGCCTCCTCCGCTTCCTCGCGCATACGCGTCGCCGTCTCGAGATCGTTCGCGACCCGCTCCTGGCGGCTCTCGATCGCCTCGGCAATCCGCGGCAGGGCCACGCGGGCCATCACGAAATAGAAAGCGACGAAGGTAATCGCCAGCCACACCAGTTGCGGCATGTAGTCGGCGAATTCCATTTGCGGCATGGCGCTCTCCGCAGGCCTGGGGTTCTTTGCTCGGCTCTTAGCCGAACATGATCAGGAAGGCCATGACGAGGGCGTACAGCGCCACCGCCTCGGTGAGCGCGAAGCCCAGCAGCACGTTGCCGAACATCTTCGGCGCCGCTGCGGGGTTGCGCAGGCCACCGGCCACATACTGGCCGAAGATGGTGCCGATGCCGACGCCCGCGCCGGCCACGCCGATGGTCGCCAGACCGGCGCCGATGAGTTTTGCGGCTTCAATATCCACGGTTTTCGATCCTTCGTTTCAGGGTCACAAAAGTAAGGTCAGGCCCGCCGGTCAGTGATGCAGATGCACCGAATCGCTGATGTAGAGGCAGGTCAGGACGGCGAAGACATAGGCCTGCAGGAACGCGATGATGGTCTCCAGCGCGTATAGCAGGACGATGAAGATGAACGGCGCGAAGCCGAACAGCCCAAGCGCCACGACAAAGCCCGCGAAGACTTTGATCATGGTGTGGCCGGCCATCATGTTGGCGGCCAGTCGCACCGACAGGCTGATCGGGCGCGACATGTAGGAGATGAACTCGATCGGTACCAGCAGCGGCGCCAGCGCGATGGGCACGCCGGGCGGCAGGAACAGCGAGAAGAACTTTCCGCCATGGCGGACGATGCCGAGGATCGTCACGCCGACGAAGATGACGCCGGCCAGCGCGAAGGTGACGATGATGTGGCTGGTGACGGTGAAGCTGTAGGGAATCAGGCCGAGCGAATTGCAGAACAGGATGAACATGAACAGCGTGAAGACGAAGGGGAAGAACTTGCGCCCTTCCGAGCCAACGCTGTCGCGGACGGTTTTTGCTATCAGCTCGTAACTCATCTCCGCCAAGAGCTGCCAACGGCCCGGCACCAGCGCATTGCGCTTGGGGCTGAGCGTCAGGAAGGCCGACATCAGCGCGACGCCGATCACCATCATCAGCGACGAATTGGTGAACGACACGTCGACACCGCCGACATGCATCTCCACCAAGCGATGAATCGCAAATTGTTCGAGTGGGCTATGTCCGGCGGCCACCGCGTCTTCCCTGTTTCCTGAGCGACGGCCTCAAGCGCTTGGGCCGCCGTCCGTGTCCTTCTCCTCGGTGGCAGCGCTCAAGCGCATTGCCGTCCGATACGCATTCAATGTTCCGGCCGCCATCCCGAGAGCCAAGAAAAGCAGCAGCAGCCAGGGTCGTGTGCCAAGAAGCTCATCCAAGCCCCACCCCATCACGGCGCCGACAAACACCGCCGAC
>CAZKTK010000537.1:0-2173 GCA_964555535.1 uncultured Rhodospirillaceae bacterium | reverse complement strand
TCAAGCTGTCCGGCGAGGCGCTGATGGGCGATCAGCCCTATGGCCTCGATTCGACCGCCGTGCAGCAAATTGCCGATGATATCTTCGCCGTGCACCAAGCCGGTGTGCAGGTCTGTGTCGTTGTCGGTGGCGGCAACATCTTTCGCGGCATGGCCGGTGTGGCGGCCGGGATAGATCGTGTGACGGCCGACGGCATGGGCATGCTGGCGACCGTGATCAATGCGCTTGGCCTGCAAAGCCGCCTTGAGGAACTCGGGGTCAGCACCCGGGTGCTTTCGGCCATCCCCATGCAAACCATTTGCGAATCCTATATTCGCCGCCGAGCCACCCGGCATATGGAAAAAGGGCGGGTGGTGATTTGCGCCGCCGGCTCCGGCAATCCCTATTTCACCACCGATACGGCCGCTGCATTGCGGGCGGCCGAACTCAGCTGCGATGCTCTATTGAAGGGGACGCAGGTCGATGGTGTGTATTCGGACGATCCTAAGAAAAATGCTTCAGCACAAAGATTTGATACATTAAGCTATGACAGGGCTTTAAGTGACGGCTTGCGAGTTATGGATGCTGCGGCATTGGCGCTGACGCGGGAAAACAGCATTCCGATTTTGGTATTCTCGATACACAATCAGGGGGCGTTTGCCGAAGTCGTCGGCGGCCGCGGGACATTCACTGTGATCAGCGAAGAGGGATAGGCGTATGGCCGGCTTCGATCTGAAGGATTTGGAGCGCCGCATGGAAGGCGCCTTGGAAGTGCTCAAGAGGGAATATGGAGGTCTGCGCACGGGGCGCGCCTCGCCAAGCTTGTTGGAGCCGGTGACGGCCGAGGCGTATGGATCGCAAATGCCACTGGATCAGCTGGCGACCGTCTCTGCGCCGGAGCCGCGCTTGCTCACGGTACAGGTTTGGGACAAGGGGCTGGTCAAGGCTGTGGAGATGGCGATTCGCGATGCGGATCTCGGCCTCAACCCGATGAGCGACGGCCAATTGGTTCGCGTGCCGATTCCGGAGTTGACCGAGGAGCGGCGCAAGGAGCTCGTGAAGGTCGCCCACAGATATGCGGAAGAGGCACGGGTTTCTGTGCGCAATGTCCGCCGCGACGGCATGGATAACCTCAAGCGCATGGAGCGGGCCGGGGATATCTCCGAAGACGCGCATCATGAGCAATCCGATTTGGTCCAGGCGCTGACCGACGACACTATCGCCCGCATCGGCGAAGCCATGGAAGGCAAGGAGCAGGATATCCTGCGCGTATGACGGCTCTGCGTATGGTGCGGTTGGGTTAGGAAGCGAGTACCGCAAGCCATTATGGAAAGTGCTGCCACTCATGCGGCTTCGCTGCCGCCGCCGCGACATGTGGCGATTATTATGGACGGCAATGGCCGCTGGGCCGCCAGCCGCGGGCTGCCGCGAGTGGCCGGGCACAATCGCGGCGCCGACGCGGTTCGCAGCGCGGTGCGCAACTGTATCGACCTTGGCATCGGCTATCTGACTCTCTACGCGTTCTCGTCCGAGAACTGGAAGCGCCCGGCGGATGAAGTAAGCGATCTGATGGGCCTGCTGAGGCTGTATTTGCGTCGGGAGTTGGAGGATCTCAGCAAGAACGGCGTCAAGTTGCGTGTGATCGGCGAGCGTGATGCTCTGGACAGCGATATCCAGACCCTCATCGAGGATGCGGAGCGGCAGACCTTGACGAATGGGGCACTGACATTGACCGTGGCGCTCAATTACGGGGGCCGCAATGAGATTCTCGGGGCGGCACGCGCAATCGCCGAGGCAACGGCTAACGGCGGCCTGGTACCCGATGATATTACCGCCGAGGTCTTCGAGGCCCACCTGTACACCCATGACCTGCCGGACCCGGATCTGATTATCCGCACCTCCGGCGAGCATCGTCTGAGCAATTTTCTGCTCTGGCAATGTGCCTATGCGGAGCTCGTTTTCACGCCTGTCCTGTGGCCGGATTTTGGGCGTGAGGAACTGACCGCAGCCATTCGGGAGTATCACGGTCGAGAGCGACGCTATGGCGGGACGGGTTACTGAGTTGGCTGTGGGCAACGAATTGCGCACCCGCGTTCTAGCGGCGGCCGTGTTGGCGCCGGTGGTGTTGGGCCTTGTCTGGCTTGGCGGGCTCGCTTTCGTCGCATTGATCATGCTCGCGGCTGTCGTCATGGCC
>CAZKTK010000536.1:0-2178 GCA_964555535.1 uncultured Rhodospirillaceae bacterium | reverse complement strand
CCTCGAGCTCGTCCTTCATGCGCTGCATGCCGATGCGCTCGGCCAGCGGCACGTAGATGTCCATGGTCTCGACGGCGATGCGCAGCCGCTTTTCCGGCTTGGCGATGTATTGCAAGGTGCGCATGTTGTGCAGACGGTCCGCGAGCTTGACCAACAGCACGCGAATGTCTTCCGACATGGCCAGCAGGAACTTGCGGAAGTTCTCCGCCTGGCGCTCCGTATGGGACTGCAGCTCGATCTTGCCGAGCTTGGTAACACCGTCGACGAGGCGACCGATCTCGTCGCCGAACATCTTGTCGACCTCGTCCTGGGTGGCGACACCGTCTTCGACGGTATCGTGCAACAGGGCCGTGATAATCGAAGAGCCGTCGAGCTTCAGGTCGGTGAGAATACCGGCCACTTCGACGGGATGGGAAAAATAGGGGTCGCCCGAGGCCCGCTTTTGCGAGCCATGGCGCGACATGGAAAAGACATAGGCGCGATTGAGCGCCGCCTCCGAGGCGTCCGGATCGTAATCGCGAACGCGCTCGACAAGTTCGTACTGGCGGATCATGGGGCCACGCGATGCGTTTGCGAACCCACCATTGCCGCTATCTACCGACCGCCGTGCGGAGGCTCCCTTGTCGATCGCCCGGGATCACTCGCTGCCGCCATCCCCGAAAAGCTTGCCCGGGTCCACGGGCGCCTCGCCCTGGGCCTCGCCGGCATTGCCACCCACGCCGGCGCCGCCGGCATCGAGCACCTGCATGCCGGCAACCGAGCCGCCACGCGCCTCGATCTCACCCAGGAGATCGCCGCCATCGTCGAGATCCATCGCCTCTTCTTCCGGCTCGTCGATCTCGGCATAGCGTTGCAGGCCAAGCAGCAGAGCTTCGGACAAATCGTCCTGATGCACGGTCTCGTCCGCGATCTCGCGCAGCGAGACCACCGCGTCCTTGTCGTTGTCGCGGTCGACCGTCAGCTCGCCACCGGCGGCGATGTCGCGCGCCCTCTGCGAGGCAAGCATGACAAGCTCGAAACGGTTGGGAATCTTGGTAACGCAATCCTCGACGGTTACGCGCGCCATATGGACAGCTCCTCGGCTATTTCTCGACTACAAAATGCGGCTTGGCCCGGCGGGCCGGATACTAGGGTCGAAGCCGCTACGAATCAACAGGCCCGAGCACCTAATCGGGCAATCGTGCAATGCGCTGACCGGGCGGCAGCTCTGCCAGCATGTCGGCGACCGTCCGGCCACTGCCCGGATGACGCCAATCCGCCGCCACATCGGCCAGCGGCAGCAAGACGAAAGCCCGTTCCCCAAGCCTCGGGTGGGGCAGCTCGACACCTCCCTCGCTCCCATCCCATAGCTGGTCGCCACAGGACAGCAAGTCAAGGTCCAGCACCCTGGCTTCCCAGCGTTCGCGGCGCCGGCGGCCCGTCGCTTGCTCCAAGCCGTGCAGCGCCGTCAGAAGGGCGCTCGGCGAGAGATCGGTTTGCACCACCGCCACACCATTGACGAACCAGGGCTGAGACGATGCCGGCACAGGCTCCGACAGGTACCAGGCGGATTGCGCCAGAACCGGACCTATTGTCGCGGCGATATCGGCCAGCGCACGGCGACAGGTGGCCAATGGCGGCGCCCCGTCCGCCGCCGGCAAGTTCGATCCCAAGGCGATTATCGCCTGCGCTGCGCCCGCCATCACACGCCTCTTGTCAATTGCGATTGAGACCTTACCTGTTGCACACGTGACCCGGCACGCATTATGGGTCGCAGTATCACCTTCACCACATCAGACGCCGGCAACGGAGGAACCCTGGCCGGTGCTTAACATTGCAAGGATTGGATTCATGCATTTTTACCCCGACGAGCGCATCGCGCTCTTCATCGACGGCGCCAATCTCTACAACGCGGCACGCGCACTCGGATTCGATATCGACTACAAGCGCCTCTTGGAGCTGTTCCAGAAGCAAGGCCGCCTGGTGCGTGCCTTCTATTACACCGCCCTGCTCGACGACCAGGAATACTCGCCGATACGCCCGCTGGTCGATTGGCTGGACTATAACAGCTACACCATGGTCACCAAGCCGACCAAGGAGTTCACCGATGCCCAGGGCCGGCGCAAGATCAAGGGCAACATGGATATCGAGCTTGCCATCGATGTGATGGAGATGGCGCCGCGCATCGACCATGTGGTG
>CAZKTK010000535.1:0-2179 GCA_964555535.1 uncultured Rhodospirillaceae bacterium | reverse complement strand
ACCACGGAGATTTGTGCCTGCAGCGACCAGCCGAGCACGGCCAGAGTGAAGATGAGAAAGCCCAGCCGAACGACACGATATAGCCGGCCGCGGCGGGCCACCTGATTCTGAAAGACGAGGATGGTGGTCAGCGCCAGGAGCGCGCCGGCCAACAGGATCAGTGCAAGCCGCCTGTCTTGCCAGTTCTGTTGCCAGAGGGGCGTTTCGTCGAGCGTAACGGGGCGGCGATAGCGGGCCGGCAGCTCGTAGTCCAAGGGAAAGACGGCGCTTGCACCCTCTTGCCCGCCTTGCCCGAATATCGTCAGCCGCAGCCGCCACGGCATGGCCGGGTTGAAGCCGCTGTCGGAAGGAATGACGAAAAGAGCGCTCTCGCGCAGTTCCGGCGTGTCACCGGCCAAGAGCTTTTCCACGCGGTGGTGCGTTGCGGCGCTCAGTGTGATGGTGCGATCGCCCTGCTCTATGGCGATTCGTTCGAAATGCCCCGACCGTCGCCAGGCGGTGCCCTTGACCGAATAGAGGCCGTGGGCGGCGATAAAGAGCAGCTGGTCGTCTATTCCTAGGTCGGCCCTGACCCGATTGTCTGCCACTTCTCCAAGCAGGTTGCGGCCGACGCGAGCCGGCGTCGCCAGGCCCGCATAGAGATCAACGAACACAGCGTCATCGGGCGGTATCGGCGTGCCCGGCGCAAACAGCGCATGGCCGCGTTCGGCAAGTGCCGCGGTCGCTTCGCCGACGCGGATCGTACGCCGAGCCAGCGAGCCTTCCGTCAGCAGATCCGGCCATGAGGCAGGTGCGTAGGCGGAGAAGTCGAGCATCATTGCATTGTTGCCCAGCAGACCGCGCCCCGCCGCCACGGCGCGCGCCGAGCGCAGCACCGCATCCGCCATCACCTGTGCCGAGATGGTCGCGCCGGCGATGCCGTCGACCCCCTGCCGGCTGCCCCGGCGTATGGCCAGGCGGTCGCGCAGGTCGTGTCCCGACAAGCGCGTGAGAAAATCCGTCAGGTCCTTGTCGCTGACCCCAATGACCAGGATGGGCTCGCTGTGGGAGAGCAGGCTCGCGCCCAGGATGGTGCCGGCCACGTTGATCGCAACGGCGATATCGATGGGCTTGCCGGAATATCCTACGGATCCGACCACCGTGCCGGTAGAGAAGACAAAACCGACCAGCGCCCCGTCCGCACGGGCCGCCGCGGCCGGCGGCGTCGCCTCATCGGGCACAAGCACCACCCCCTCGCCAAACACTGTCTTGGCGAGCCGGGTCATGTCGGCCGCATCGGCCGGCACCATCAGGGTCCAAATGATGACGGCACAGGCGGCAGCCACGATGCGCAGCCTTGCTCGGACCATCACACTCCCGACGGCGCTGGGTGCGCTCAGCTTCTTCCGACGCCAGTTAGCAGTATCACGCATTACCCGTCCCTCCTTGATTATCGTCAAGGCGCAAATCGACGGCCGAAATAGGGTTGCTCCACAAATCTGGGAGAATGCAGATGAAAAGCGGAAACATCGCGATCATCATTGGCGCCCTTGTTATCGTCGTCGGGGCGGCGATGTTCGGCCTCTCTCCTGGTGACCAGCCGCATAACGCGAATCTGGCACCAGCGCCGGCACAGAGCCGGTAGAGGTCGCCGAGGCTACTAACGATGCACCACAGCCACCGGCAGAGCCGGTGGACGTCGATCCAGCAGACATCGAAGCGCATGAGACTACGCCGGGCGACCGCTACGAGCCCAGCCTTGACATCCTCGAAGGCGCCGAGACGCCCGGTGCCCATGAGGGCGTACCCACTCTGACCGAGGCGGAGTTCGCCCAGGCCAATCAGATATATTTCGAGCGCTGCGCCGGTTGCCACGGCGTGCTGCGTAACGGCGCGACGGGCAAGGCCCTGACCACCGATCTCACGCGCGAGCTCGGATACGACTATCTGCATGCCTTCATCACCTACGGCTCGCCGGCCGGCATGCCCAATTGGGGCACCTCGGGCGAGTTCTCCGAGGATGACGTGGATCTGATGGCACGCTATCTGCTGAATGATCCGCCGCAACCGCCGGAATACGGCTTGCCGGAGATTACGGAGTCCTGGAAGGTGCTGGTACCTGTCGCGGATCGCCCGACGGCACAGGCCAACAGCCTCGACCTCGACAATCTGTTCTCGGTGACGCTGCGCGATACGGGCG
>CAZKTK010000534.1:0-2179 GCA_964555535.1 uncultured Rhodospirillaceae bacterium | reverse complement strand
ACCAAGTACCCCGAGACCACGCGCCGGCATTTCGCCGCGCGCGGCGTGCATGCGGAATGCATCAAGCTCAACGGGGCGCTGGAACTGGCGCCCGGCCTTGGGCTCTGCTGGCGCATCGTCGATCTGGTTTCTACGGGTAAGACCATGGAAGCCAATGGGCTGGTGGAGGTCGAGCGCATCGCCGATATCACCTCGCGGCTGATCGTCAATCGTGCGGCCTGGAAGACGCGGCCCGGCGAGATCGGCGGTTGGATCGAAAGCTTCCGGGAGGTGGTCGATGGCGCGGCGGCTTGATACGCGGGACCCCGGTTTTCAGGCCGCCTTCGCCGAGGCGCTGTCGGAAAAGCGCGAGACGGCGGCCGATGTCGGCGAAATCGTGGCGAATATCATCGCCGATGTCCGCCGGCGCGGCGACGCGGCGTTGTTAGAGTATACTGAGCGTTTCGATCGCCTGGCCCTCGATGCGTCCAACCTGCGCATCGGCAGCGATGAGATTGCGGCGGCACGGGCCGAAACCAGTCCCGAGCTGTTGGCGGCATTGGATACGGCGCGAGAACGCATCTCCGCCTATCACCGCCATCAGATGCCTGAGGACCTCGCCTATCGCGACGAGGCCGGCGTGGAGCTCGGCGCGCGCTGGCGCCCATTGTCAGCTGTCGGTCTGTATGTACCGGGCGGTACAGCCGCCTATCCCAGTTCCGTGTTGATGAACGCGCTTCCGGCGATGGTGGCTGGCGTCGAGCGCCTCGCCATGGTGACCCCGACACCGGATGGCGAGATTAACCCTCTGGTGCTGGCCGCCGCTGCGGCTTCGGGTATCGGAGAGATCTATCGCGTCGGTGGTGCACAGGCGGTTGCCGCGCTGACCTATGGCACCGAGAGCATCGCACCGGTGGACAAGGTCGTTGGGCCGGGGAATGCCTATGTCGCCGCTGCCAAGCGCCAGGTATTCGGCACTGTTGGCATTGACCTGATCGCAGGGCCGTCCGAGGTCTTGGTGGTGGCCGATGCGGATAACGATCCCCATTGGATCGCCCTCGACCTGCTTGCCCAGGCCGAGCACGACACTGCGTCGCAGTCTATCCTGATGACCGACGATGCGGCCTTCGCGGACCGGGTGGAGGCCGCGGTGGCGGAAGAGCTTGCGGCGCTGCCGCGTGCCGACATCGCCGGGGCGAGCTGGCGCGACCACGGCCTGGTCATTCTCGTGCCGGATTTGGCGGAGACGCCGCCGTTGATCGACCGGGTCGCGCCCGAGCACTTGGAGCTTGCCGTTGCCGATCCGGACGCTCTTGCCGCCGAGGTGCAACACGCCGGGGCAATCTTTCTCGGCCGCTACACGCCGGAGGCCGTTAGCGACTATGTCGCCGGCCCCAATCACGTGCTGCCGACGGCCCGCAGCGCGCGCTTCTCGTCCGGCCTGTCGGTGCTTGATTTCATTAAGCGTTCCAGCATCGTGCGTTGCGACGCGGCTAGCGTGGCCGCGCTTGCCCCTGCCGCTCGGGCCTTGGCCGAAGCCGAAGGGCTCGATGCCCACGCGCGCTCGATCGCGGTGCGCCTGGCCGAACCCAGGTGAGCAACGAAAGCCAGCGCCTGGTTGCCGTCACCCTCGACGAGGGTAGTGTCGTGCGCTGGAATCCCGAGATCGACCATGAACGCGAAGTGGCGATCTTCGATTTGCTCGAGGCCAACAGCTTTTCGCCGGTCGACGCCCCGGCGGGGCCCTACACCTTGCACCTTTCCATCCGGGAAAGCCGGCTTGTCTTCGATATCCGTTCCGCGGAGGACGAAGCCGAATTGGCGACTGTCACGCTTGCGACCACGCCGCTGCGGCGCATCGTGCGTGACTATTTCACGGTTTGCGAAAGCTATTTCGATGCCATCAAGAATGCCGCGCCATCTCGCATCGAGGCCTTGGACATGGGGCGTCGGGGCTTACACGATGAAGGCTCGGCCCTGCTGCGCGAACGCCTCGAAGGCAAGATCGATATGGACTTCGATACCTCGCGGCGCCTTTTCACCCTGTTCTGCGTCCTGCACCTGCGGCATTGATGGCAGAGCTGGGAAATCCGGGCAGTGTGCTGTTTTGCTGCACCAACCCTTCCTTCCTCGCCACCCAGGAACCCCATCAGGGGGGGGGGGGGGGGGGGGGGGGGGGGGGGGGGGGGGGGGGGGGGGG
>CAZKTK010000533.1:0-2181 GCA_964555535.1 uncultured Rhodospirillaceae bacterium | reverse complement strand
GCGCCGAGGTGGTCGAGACCGTGGCGCGCTTCACGGACGTCGAGGTGCAGCGGATGACGGTCTCGGCGCCAGTGCCGGGGGAGAGCCACGGGACGGCGTTTTTGGAAGGCCAGATACGCCCGGAGACGGCGTGCGTGGTCGTGCAACAGCCGGATGTCTTCGGCCTGCTGCGCGATTTCTCCGGTCTCGCGGAGGCCTGTCACGCGGCGGGCGCGCTGCTCGTGGTGGTGGTGTTGGAGCCTGTCTCTCTGGGGTCGGTGGCGGCGCCCGGCGCCTATGGCGCGGATATCGTTGTCGGCGAGGGCCAGGGGCTCGGCGTCGGCCTCAATTTCGGCGGCCCCTATGTGGGGCTTTTCGCGACCCACAAGCGGCTTGTGCGGCAGATGCCGGGGCGCCTGGTCGGCGAGACCGTCGATGCGGACGGCGAGCGTGGTTGGGTGCTGACATTGAGCGCCCGCGAACAGCATATCCGGCGCGGCAAGGCGACCAGCAACATCTGCACCAATTCGGGCCTCTGCGCGCTGGCGTTCACCATCCACATGAGCCTGCTCGGCGAGGATGGCTTCACGCGGCTCGCCGCCCTCAATCATGCGCAGGCGGTCACGGCCGCCGAGCGGCTCGACGCTATTGACGGGGTGGAGCTTCTCACCGGCGCCTTCTTCAACGAATTTGCCGTGCGGCTGGCCTGCCCTGCCGGGCCTGTCGTCGACAAGTTGGCGGGCAAGGGCATTCTCGCCGGGGTGCCGGCAAGGCGCCTGTTTCCGGACCGCGAGGATCTGGACGACATTCTTCTCGTTACGGTGACGGAAATGAACGATGCGGCAGACATAGACAAGCTGGCCGAGGCGCTGGCGAAGGCGGTGGCATGAGCGGGCCCGGCACAGTGAGCGGAAATCGCGGGCTCGATATTGCAGAGCCATTGATTTTCGAGCAGGGCAAGGCCGGTCGCTCGGGCGTGGATTTGGCCGACCCGCCCGCTGTGGAGAGCCGGCTTGGCGGCCTTGCGCGCGACGGCGAGATCGGCTTGCCTGGGCTCTCGGAGCCGCAGGTGGTACGCCACTACACGCGGCTGAGCCGCAACAATTACGGTATCGATACGGGCTTCTATCCGCTCGGCTCGTGCACCATGAAGCACAATCCGCGCATGAACGAGCGCCTTGCCCGTCTGCCGGGCTTCGCCGATCTGCATCCCTTGCAGCCGGATTCCACCATCCAGGGCGCATTGCAGGTCATAGACACGCTCGCGCTCTGGCTGAAGACGCTTACCGGCATGCCGGCGATCGCCATGGCGCCGGCCGCCGGTGCGCAAGGCGAGCTCTGCGGCATCATGGCCATCCGCGCCTGTCTCGAGGCGCGCGGCGATGCCCGCAAGGTGGTGCTGGTGCCCGATTCGGCCCACGGCACCAACCCTGCCACGGCTGCGGCTTGCGGTTACGATATCGACACCGTGCCCGACGGCGGAGACGGGCGCATCGACCGGGCGGCGCTCGAAGCACGGCTTGGCGATGACGTTGCCGCGATCATGCTCACCAACCCCAACACCTGCGGGCTGTTCGAGCGCGATATTGTCGAGATCGCCGCCGCTGCCCACGAGGCCGGTGCGCTGTTCTACTGCGATGGCGCCAATCTCAACGCCATCATGGGCCGCGTGCGCCCGGGCGATCTTGGCGTCGACGCCATGCATTTCAATCTGCACAAGACCTTCTCCACGCCCCATGGCGGCGGCGGCCCTGGTGCCGGGCCGGTGGCCTTGAGCGCGGAGCTTGCGCCATTCGCGCCCCTGCCCTGGGTGGTCAGTGGGCCGGACGGATTGCGCCTTGCGGAAGCCGGCGAGGATGTCCCGCAGGCGCTGGGTCGGTTGCGTGCCTTTCACGGCCAGTTCGGCGTTTTCGTGCGGGCGCTGGCCTACATGATGAGCCATGGCGGCAGCGGCCTGCGTCAGGTCTCGGAGGATGCGGTGCTCAACGCCAATTACATCCTCGCGGGCCTCGCCGACCTGTTGCCGCCCGTCTTTCCCGGCCCTTGCATGCACGAAGCCCTGTTCGACGACAGCGCGCTTTCCGACAGCGGCGTGACGACCCTGGATATCGCCAAGGCGTTGATCGACGAAGGCTGCCACCCCATGACCATCTATTTTCCCCTGGTCGTGCACGGGGCGATGCTGATAGAGCCTACGGAGAC
>CAZKTK010000532.1:0-2207 GCA_964555535.1 uncultured Rhodospirillaceae bacterium | reverse complement strand
CAACCGTACTTTCGGGAATCGGACGGAGAACTCGTCACGGAGCCGGGCTACGACAAGACAGAACATCGTTTTGGCGTGTTCGATGCGCGGCAGTTTGTACTCCCGGAGCCGACGCCCGAAGCGGCGCGGAAAGCGTTACACTTGCTCGAGGATCTGCTCACCGAGTTCCACTTCGTGTCCGCTACCGATAAAGCGGCAGCACTGTCGGCGATACTCACCGCAGCTGTGCGCCCGACGTTGCCCCACGCTCCGGCATTTCACGTACGAGCGCCGGTATTCGGTAGCGGCAAAACCTATCTGTGCGAGCTGATTGGTGCCTTTGCCGGGCCGGGTGGGAACGCCAAGGTGAGCTATCCGACAACTTCGGAGGAAGCAACCAAGGTCATTCTGTCCCTGTTGCTGACCAGCCCGGCCGTCATCGAGTTTGACGACATGGACAGCGATTGGCTTCCGCACGGCACCATCAAGCGGATGTTGACCGCGGAGCACATTACAGACCGGATCCTCGGTGTCAGCAAGACGGCCACAGTCAGCACTCGCACATTGTTTCTGGGGTCGGGCAATAATGTTGGCCCGATCCGTGATCTGTTGCGCCGCGTGCTTACAATTCACGTCGACCCGCGCTGTGCCACGCCGGCAACGCTCACCTACAAGGGGGCTCCTGTCGATAAGGTTCGCGAGCAGCGTGGTGATTACGTGACCGCGGTACTGACGATCATTCAAGCATGGCGCAGGGCTGGTTCGCCTCGTGCTGAAGCGGACAACATCGTCACATTCAGTGGCACGTGGTCCGACTATTGCCGTTACCCGCTGATGTGGCTCGGGCACCCCGATCCAGCCACCGCGCTGCTGGAGCAGGTTCGCCATGATCCGGATGGCGAGGCACTCAGTGGTCTGCTGACAGAATGGCGTGCTGCATTCGGCTCGGCTCCGACCACGGTCCGCAAGGCCGTTGACGCTGCGCTTTATAATCATCCCGACCTGCTCGATGCGATGCGCGAATTTCCGGTCGAAGAGCGCGGCGAGATCAACCGCTCGAAGCTGGGCTGGTTGCTGAGGAAGAATGCCAACCGGATCGTCGGAGGTTTTGAGTTCCAGAAAGCAGAAGCTGACGGGCGCACAGCATGGCGCGTGGTCGCGGTCAAAACACCGCCTTTAACGCCTTCGCCGCCTTCCGCTGGGCCGGATGAGAAAACTGTCACGGGCTGGAGCGGGCGGATATGAGCGCTGCAAAGGCCATTATGGAGGCGCACGCCGCCGGAATACGGCTTGATGTCGAGGGCGACAATCTTGTGCTGGCAGCCGCATTACCGCCGCCGGCCGAAATCCTCGATCTCCTGTCACGGCATAAGTCCGACATCATAGTATTGCTTCGACCGGGGAGCGATGGCTGGTCGCGGGAGGATTGGCAGGCCTTCTACGACGAGCGCGCCGGTATCGCTGAGTTCGATGGCGGGCAGTCCCGTGAACAGGCCGAAGCCACGGCGTTCGAATGCTGCGTTGTCGAGTGGCTTGATCGCCATCGCTGCCTTTCCAATCCGGGCCGCTGCGCCGCGTGCGGCACCCCGGGCCGAGAAGATCACGTAGTAGTCCCGTTCGGGACCGAGAGCCACGGCCATACTTGGCTGCACCCGGAGTGCTGGGAGGCGTGGCACAGGGAGAGGCAGGAGCACGCAAGACGTGCTCTGGTCGCCGCTGGATTGCCAGTTCCACAAAGACACCCCGAAGGATTTCAGCATGTCGAGTAACCGCAAACGGTCCAAGAAATCGAAGCCCGATGAAGAAAAGCGCGTTGTCATTGCCAGGACGGTGCTGCGTCCGACTGTCCAGGCGGCGGTGACACTAAAGGAATACGGGAAAGGCTATGGAGATCTCGACCTATCGGGATTGATCGATGCGCTTTCGGTTCAGACCAAAGCGGCCTCTGATGGTGACCTGGGACGGGGCGAGGCGATGCTGGCAACTCAAGCGCACATCCTCGATGCAATTTTCAACAACCTGGCCGGACGCGCGATCAACGCCGAGTACATGGACAATCTCGACCGTTATCTGAAGTTGGCGCTTCGGGCGCAGTCTCAGTGCCGGGCGACCTGGGAAACGCTATCGGCCATGAAGAACCCGCCAATGGCTCGTTACGTCCAGCAGGCGAACATCGCGCATGGTCATCAGCAAGTGAACAATGCATCTTCGATAGCCGGCGACACCTC
>CAZKTK010000531.1:0-2207 GCA_964555535.1 uncultured Rhodospirillaceae bacterium | reverse complement strand
TGGCGTCGTTTCGCGTCTTGCCCGATGTCTAGAACGAATGCGGGGTGGGAGCAACCTCAATCCTTGTTTTCCCGTAATTGCTCCAAGACTGAAAACGGCGACTGGCGCGGCTCGACTTCTGCCTCAGGCGGCAAATCGAGCGCTGCGCCTTCGCTGCGCGGGTACGGATCTAGCGACAATGCCAAGTGCTCTGCCACCAATTCACCAATGTCGATGCTCTCGCCGACAAGTGGCTCCGGCGGATCGGCATCGTCGAGCGAAAAGGCAATCTCCCGGGCTGCTTCTCCGGTGTCTGCATCGAGGGCGAACTCAACCTCTGCGTCGACCTCGCTCACGCTGGATGCCACAGGCTCGAGCGTGACCACGCAGCGCTGAACCACAGCGGCGTCGAGATCGATGCGAACGCGGATCACCTCGCCTGAGCCGTCGCGCGCCGAGGCACGCCTGACGGCAACCCGGCCGGTAAGCGAATCCAGGGCAAGCAAATCGAAACGCTTGGCCAGGGCCGCCCGCTCGCCGGCATCGGCAACCACATCGAACAGCATGGGCTCCGCCCCGATATCGGCGACCGCCAAGGGCCTCGTCAGTTCGGCAGCGCCCGTCATGATGGCATTACCGAGGGAAAGGATACGTTGCCGGCCTGAAGGGCCCCTGTCGACTGCCCGGCCAGGGCCGTTTCGCTGCGCACGGCATAGTCGGCAAGGCTCTTGGCAGCGGTGGGGCCCCCGGCCGGCTTGACATTGCGCGCCAGCGCCGCAGCCAGGCTCTCCATATCGTCTGCCGCAAGCGCCGTGTCATAGGCCTCGAAGCGCCCGAAATAAGCGCGTGCCATGGCCTTCACCCGGCGTCCCACGCCGAGGTCTCCGGCGCCCATTTCCCGTAAACTGCGATCCATGTCATCAAAGGTGGTGTCGAGCACCGCCTGTGCAAGGGTCTCGTCATCGCCTCGCAAACGCCGCAGAACCAGACTCAAATGCAGCATGATCATGTCGAATCGGCCGTCAACCGTGTCGGGAACGCCGAGATCGGCATAGAATTCCGGCCGGCGCGCCTGCGCAACGAGCGCGCCGTAAAGTGCATCCGCCTTCCCCGAGAGGGCCTGATCGCGCCGCCATTGCGCCGACAGCCGGCTCAGCAGTCCCGCCATTGTTGATCCATTCGTCCGGATATGTTGACTTCGCTGGCAACGCGGTGAGACATTCGCGCCGCTCGCCGAGGCCATAGCATGAACGCCACACCGCACAAACCCTGCAATCGTACCCGCCTGCCCCTCCTCGCCGCCCTGGCGCTGCTGGCGCTCGCCGCCTGCGAGCCGCGCGTGGACACCCACGGCTTCATGCCGAACACGGAGCTGGTATCGCAAATCCAGGCCGGCGAGCAGGACAAGTACGAGGTCGCGGAAGTGCTCGGCTCCCCCTCGACCATGGCGACCTTCGATGACGACGTCTGGTATTACATCACCCAGCAAAGCCGCACCTTCGCCTTTTTCAAGCCCGAGATCATCGACCAGCGGGTACTGGTGGTGCGTTTCGACGAGGCGAACGTGGTGAGCGAGATCAACCGCTACACCATCGAGGACGGCCTGATCATCGATCCCGTGACCCGCAAGACCCCCACCGCCGGCAAGGAGCTGTCGATCCTGCAGCAGCTCTTCGGCAATATCGGCCGCTTCGCGAAATAGCGACGCGGCGCGCCAAGCGCCGCAGCGCTTTAGAATGGCTGCAGGAACACGCAGCCAATCTTCCTGCCGTATACAATGCCACAGGTAATTGCCACACTGTCTGTTCTGGTCTCGGAATGGTGTGGTGGGGCCACAATGCGTCGCCGTCCCGCAAAGCCAATGACAATTGGAGGGAACGATTGGCATTGTCGGCGAGAATATCGAAGTCGCCCAACCGGGCGAGACATTCGAGCTGCCGAACGGGCAAGTCTATTCGACGCTGGCGTCGAAACGCGTTCATCTCGATATCAGCGACGGCAACCCGTTCGACAAGGCGATTTCGTGGTGCTCGGAAAGCTGCACCATTGAGGCCGACGGCAGCGGCGGCGGCAAATGGCACCCCGGCGCCATGGCCACCAGCGGCTTTGCAAATCCCAGCTGGGACGGCACCATCACGATGAAATGGACCGTGCGTCCATTCCACGCCTGACACTAGAGCGTGTCGCGACGAACTCAGTCCTCACTGCTCAATCTTTTCTCGAAATCT
>CAZKTK010000530.1:0-2209 GCA_964555535.1 uncultured Rhodospirillaceae bacterium | reverse complement strand
TCGGCGTCGACATCCTCAATCCCGTCCAGGTGGCGGCAAAGAACATGGAGGTCGAGCGCCTCAAGGGCGAGTTCGGCGACCGCATGGCCTTCTGGGGCGGCATCAACACCCAAGAGACCCTGCCCCGCGGCACGCCCGGGGAGGTCATCGCCGAGACCCGGCATGTCATCGATGTGCTAGGCAAGGGTGGCGGCTACGTGCTCAACGCCGTGCACAACATCCAGCCCGAGGTGCCGCCCGAGAACATCGTTGCCATGTACGACACGGGCCTCGAGCACCGCTATCTGGTGCCCGCCTGATATGACAGTGGAGCCGCCGCGCACGCTGCTGATCACCTGCGGCGCCCTGGCCGGCGAGATCGTTGCGCTGGTGCGTGACAACGGTTGGGACAGCATGAAGGTGAAGTGCCTGCCGGCGCACATCCACAATACGCCGGAGCACATCCCCGATGGCGTGCGCAGGCTGATCCATGCCGGGCGCGAGGATTTCGAGCAGATCCTGGTGCTGTTCGCCGATTGCGGCACCGGCGGCAAGCTCGACGAGGTGCTGGCGGAAGAGGACGTTGTGCGCGTCGGCGGCAGCCACTGCTACGAGGTCTATGCCGGGCCCGAGGCCTATGCCGAGATGATGCAAAACGAGCCCGGCAGCTTTTTCCTGACCGACTTTCTCGCCCGCCACTTCGATCGGCTCATCATCCAGGGCCTCGCCTTGGATCGTCACCCGAAGCTGCGCGATATCTATTTCGGCAAGTACCGCAAGCTCGTCTATCTGAGCCAGAACGAGGCACCGGACTTGCGCGCCAGGGCCGAAGCCGCCGCCGAGAGGCTCGGGCTGGCCTTCGAGGAACGCCGGACCGGCTATGGCGGCTATCGGGAGTTCCTCAAAACCCACCAGGCATGAGGTGCCAGCCATGACCGGCTTCAGCCATCGGGATCGTGTTCTCGCCGCCCTCAACCACGAGGCCACCGATCGCGTACCGATCGATTTCGGCGGCACTTTCGTCACCACCATCTGGTATTCGGCCTATGAGAAGCTGAAACAAGAGCTCGGCATCCAGACCGCGGCCAAGCCTGCCAATGTCTCGCCGACCCGGCGCCTGGCGGTGGTCGAGACGGAGGTGCAGGACCGTTTCGACGTGGACACGCGCTATCTCGCCCTCGGCCAATATGAGGGCGACCAGAAGGTGATCGACGAGGACACCTATTTCGACGAATGGGGCGTGACCTGGCGCAAGGCGGGCGAGGGGCCCTATCTCTATGTCGACGGCCCCTTCTTCGGCATCAAGAAGCCCGACCCCGCCCTGCTCGACGACATCGACTGGCCCGACCCGGACAATCCCGGCTATACCCGCGGCCTGGCCGAGCGCGCGGCGGCGCTGAGAAAGAACAGCGATCACGCCATCATCCTCAACCTCCCCGTCGGCATCGTCCACCACGCCCAGTTCGTGCGCGGCTTCGGCGAATCCCTTACCGATCTCTACAAGAACCGCGCCTTCCTCGAGCGCCTCTACGGCATCATCACCGACTGGTATGTGAGGGTGGCAAGCAATGCGCTGGAAGCGGTGGGCGACAACATCGACATCGCCTTCATGGGCGACGATCTCGCCTCGCAGCAGGCGCCCATGTTCGATCCCGAGATCTACCGCGAGATCATCAAGCCCCACCAGCGCCGCATCCTGGAGACGGTCAAGGGCTACGGCAATCCCAAGGTGCTCTACCACAGCTGCGGCGCGGTGGCGCCATTGATCGACGATCTCATCGAGATCGGTGTCGATGCGCTCAACCCCGTGCAGGTGACGGCCAAGGGCATGGAGCCTGCGGGCCTGAAGGAAGCCTTCGGCGACCGCATCGCCTTCTGGGGCGGCATCAGCACGCAGAAGGCGCTCCCCTTCGGCACCCCCGACGAAGTGCGCGCCGATGTCCGCCATATCATCGATTGCCTCGGCAAGGACGGCGGCTATGTGCTCAACAGCGTGCACAACCTGCAAAGCGACGTACCGCCGGAAAACATCATCGCCATGTTCGACGAGGCGCGGGCGTACTGCTAGGCCCTTATCGGACCTAACTGACTCTTGGTATAAAAGGGGGCCAGCCAGCGGGAGGGGACAGTTTTATAAAACTGTCCCCGGGGGTTCGGCCTTGGCGTCGGTTGCCGGGACTCCACACGTGCGCCGTTCCATGACAAACTGGCGGTTGTGCGTGACGACCCA
>CAZKTK010000529.1:0-2212 GCA_964555535.1 uncultured Rhodospirillaceae bacterium | reverse complement strand
CCGTTTATGGTTCCCATGAAGAGGATACTCGTTCACCATCGAAGGTGAGTTTGGGGGTCATCCGGGGAATGTCGGTTTATGATCTGGGCAGGCTGTCGGTCTTGGTCGTCGACGACGATCCGAACACGATCGCCTTGATGTCGGATGTGCTGAGCGCGCTTGGCGCCGGCAGCGTGCTGGCGGCGCCCAACGGCCATGTGGCCCAGGCCATGCTCGCCGATCCGCAGCAGGCGCCGGTGGATCTGATCTTCACGGACTACGAAATGGGCCCCGGCAACGGTGCCGAATTGCTGCGTTGGATCCGTCACGCCCCGCAGTCGCCCGACCGTTTCGTCACGGTCATCCTGATGAGCGCCCATGGCGACATGGAAACCCTGCGGCACATGCGCGAGCTTGGCGTCAACGATTTCCTCGCCAAGCCAATCTCTCTCGAGACCCTGTGCCGTCTACTCGGCAGCATATTCGATGCGGCGCCCGATTTTGTCGAAGTGGGAGAGTATTTCGGCCCGGACCGGTGGCGGCGCGATATTCCCTATCGCGGCGGCGAACGCCGACACCTGGCCGAGGAACACGCATGAGCGCCGATCGGCCACGATATGTGCGCCAGTCTGCCCCTCTGTCCGCGAAGCTCAGCGGCGGCAACGCGCTCGACCCCGCCGCGATGGCACAGGCCAAGGCGGTGGTCGAGGCACGGGCGCAGCAATACCCCGCCACCGTGCTCGTCGATGTGGGTCTCATGGAACACGCGCTGGCGGCCGCGGACGGCGATCCGGAGCAATGCGCCGCCCATTTGCAGCACCTCTCCGGTATCGCACACGACATGAGCGGCCAAGGCGCCACCTATGGCTATCCGCTGATCACCAAGATGGCCGCTTCCCTGGTCGAGTTTTCCCGGTCATGTGCGGGCAGTGACGAGGATCGGGAGGTTATCGGCATCCACCTCCAGGCCCTGCGCGCGGTGGCCGAGGGCGACTTGACCGGCGACGGCGGCCCGGCGGGGCGGGAATTGGTGGACGCTTTGCGGCAGGCAAGGGAACATGCCAGCCACTCCAAGGAAACCTGCCGATGACCGCCAACGACCACATTCGCGCGCAAGTCCGAGACCTGCAGCATTCGGGCATCCGCGAGATCGCCCATGTGGGCATGGACCGCCCGGGGGTCATTCCGCTGTGGTTCGGCGAGCCAGACCTGCCGACACCCGATTTCATCATCGCGGCATCGGATGCGGCCTTACGTGCCGGCGAGACGTTCTACAGTCATAATCGCGGTGTGCCCGAGCTGCGCCAGGCGATCGTCGACTACACCAACACCCTTTACGGCACGGCCCTCGGTACCGACCGCATTACAGTGACCTCGGCCGGCATGAACGCCCTGATGATGATCGCCGAGCTGCTGGTGGAGCCCGGCGACAACATCGTCTTCGTCACACCGCTGTGGCCCAATTTCTTCCGCTGTGTCGAGATCATGGGCGGCGAGGCGCGCCAGGTGCCGTTGCACCGCGATGGCGACGGCTGGACCCTGGACCTGGATCGGCTGTTCGATGCCTGCGACGAGCGCACCCGCGCCATCTGCGTCAATTCGCCGAGCAATCCGACAGGCTGGCTGATGAGCGCCGAGACCGAGGCCGAGGTTCTGGCGCGCTGCCGCGAGCGCGGCGTCTGGCTGATCGCGGACGAAGTCTATGCCCGCGTCATATACGATCGCCCCCATGCACCGTCATTTCTCGAAATCTGCGAGCCCGAGGACCTGGTGCTGGTGGTCAACAGCTTCTCCAAGACCTGGGCCATGACCGGCTGGCGGCTCGGCTGGATCACTGCGCCCGCCTCGATCGGCCAGGCATTGGAGAGCTTGAGCGAATACAATGTCGCCTCACCCAGCACCAACGCCCAGCATGCGGGTATCACCGCGATCCACGATGGCGAGCCTTTCGTCGCCAGCATGGTCGAGCGCTACCGCATCGCCCGCGACATCGTGCAACAGCGCCTCGGCGCCATGCGCCGCGTGCGCCTGACCCGGCCCGAGGCCGCCTTCTATGCCTTCTTCGCGGTCGACGGGGTAGACGACAGCCGCGCCTTCGCCAAGCAGATCCTGGACGAGACCAATGTGGGTGTGGCGCCCGGTACGGCCTTCGGCGAAGGCGGCGAGGACTGTCTGCGCATCTGCTACGCCAAGTCGCCGGAGCTGCTGGGCGAGGCCTTCGACCGGTTGGCGC
>CAZKTK010000528.1:0-2213 GCA_964555535.1 uncultured Rhodospirillaceae bacterium | reverse complement strand
ATCTCGACGGCGCCTATATCCCCATCGCCATGAAGACCAACAGCGAGGCCGTGGCCTTGGCCGTGAAGACGCTCACGGGCGTCGCGCCCGAGGACGCGCGCATCGTGCGCATCAAGAACACCCTCAAGCTCGACGAGATCGCGGTCAGCGAGCCCTTGCTGGAAGAGGTGCGCGCACACAAGGGCATGGAGGTGGTCAGCGAGCCCGCCGACATGGACATGGACGCGGCGGCATAAGGGCGCGGGAGATGAAGGTCATCGCCATCGCCCACCGTTCGCAAGAGCACACGCCGGAGGACTTCGCACCCCATCTGGAGGCGGAGTCCCACCGGGCGCTTGAGATGTTCGCCGAACAGAGCGTGCGCGAGCTTTACAGCCGCACCGACGGCAAGGGCGCCATCGTCGTGCTCGAGGTCGAGACCGAAGAGGAAGCGCGCGAGAAGCTCGAAAGCCTGCCGCTGGCAAAGCTTGGCATGCTCAGCTTCGAGATCTACGGCACCCAGCCCTATCGCGGCTTCATCACCAACCTCTGAGCAGGAGAGAGCCAATGGAAGAGCGCATCTGGTCCGTCTATCTCTCGGGCGAGATCCATAGCGACTGGCGCGAGCGCATCGCACAGGGCGTGGCGGACGCCGGCCTTCCCGTGCGTATCGACGCGCCGGTCTGCGTGCACGAGGATTCGGACGATTGCGGCACGACCATCCTGGGCGCTGAGCCCGATGCCTTCTGGCACGACCGCAAGGGCGCTGCCATGAACGCCATCCGCACGCGCACCCTGATCGGCGAGGCCGATGTGGTCGTGGTGCGCTTCGGCGAAAAGTACCGCCAGTGGAACGCCGCCTTCGATGCGGGCATGGCGGCGGCACAGGGCACGCCGCTGATCACGCTCCACGAGGCCAGCACCAATCACGCGCTGAAGGAGATCGACGCGGCGGCGCTGGCAACCTGCGCAACGCCCGAACAGGTGGTGCAGACCCTGGCCTATGTCATTCGCGGTACCCTGCCCGGAAGGCAGGACAGCCTTGCTGCGGAATAGCGCGCTCGCGGCACTCGCGCTGCTGCTCATTGCCGGGGCGGCGCAGGCGGCGGATGACACCCACAGTGTAAACAGCTCGGCCGATCCGGGCGCGCGCATCCAAGTAATAGAGACCCTGCCGGCAGACACCGAGCCGCTGCAGACCGAGCGCGCGGTGCTGTTCGTGCACGGCGCCACCTATCCCGGCCTCACCTTCGATCTCGCCGTGCCGGGCTACAACTGGATGGACTATGTCGCCGAACGCGGCTTCGCGGCCTATGCGGTGGACATCCGCGGCTATGGCGGCTCGTCCCGCCCGCGCCAGATGGCCGGCCCGGCGGCAAAGGCCAAGCCCGTGATGCGCGCGCCGGCAGCGGTGCGCGATATTCTCGATGCGGTCGACTTCATTCGCCGGCGAACGGGCGTGCCGCGGGTCAACCTCGTCGGCTGGTCGTGGGGCACGGTGACGGCCGGCGCCTTCGCCGCCGAGTACCCCACCATGGTCGAGCGCCTGGTGCTCTACGCGCCGGTCTATTCGCTCTATCTGCCCGACCGCCTCAAGGTCTTCCGCCTTGCCGACCCGGAAGACGAAAACCGCTTCAACCCCGCCATCGGCGCCTATCGCACCGTGGACGCCGCCGGCATCCGCTCGCGCTGGGAAGCGCAGATCGTGCCCGACGACAAGGACGAATGGCGCGATGCGGCCGTGGCCGATGCCTGGATAGCCGCGCTGCTGGCTAGCGACCCCAAGAGCGCCACCTACGAGCCCCCCCCGCGCTGCGGGCGCCCAACGGCGTGCTGGTCGACGTCTTCGAGATCTTCTCCGGCCGCCCGGTCTACGACGCCGGGCGCATCGAGGCGCCGACGCTCGTCATCCGCGGCGCCGACGACCCGACGGCCACCGAAGAGGACGCCGTCGGCCTCTATGCGGCCCTCGGCGCCCGCTACAAGGACTACACCGCACTCGCCGGCGGCAGCCACTTCATCAACCTCGAACGCAAGGCACCGCTGTTGATGCATGCGGTGCAGGGGTTTCTGGAGAGCGAGCTGGGGGAATAGGTCAGGCGGCGAGTTCGTCGAGCAGTGCCTTGGCCTCGATCAGATCGGGCGTGTCGAAGCCTTCCGTGAACCAGTCGTAGACGGGGGCTAGAGCGTTTCACGTTTTGACGGAACCATATCCTGCGTTTGCGAGGAAGTTG
>CAZKTK010000527.1:0-2215 GCA_964555535.1 uncultured Rhodospirillaceae bacterium | reverse complement strand
CGGTCTTGCCGGTCTGCTTCCACTCGATTACGCGGCGGCTGGCGATGCCCGTGGCCTCGTCGACCTCCTCGCGCATGGTCACGCCCTCGACCAGGTCGAGATATTTGACCGTGCCCGACTTTTCACTGATCACGGGCCGCATGTGGGGATCCCACTCGGCCAGCTTGGTGCCGCGGCTGACCGGCTGATCGTGATCGACCAGCAGGCGGCTGCCATAGGGTATGCGATGACGCGCCCGCTCGCGGCCCTGCTCGTCCCGCACCACCAGCTCGCAATTGCGGCTCATGATCACAGGCGTGCCGGTCGAATCGTTGACCGCGTTGCGGTTCTCCACCGTCAGCGTGCCGTCGATGGTGCTTTCGATGGCCGACTGCTGGGCCGTCTGGCTCACCGCACCGCCGATATGGAAGGTACGCATGGTGAGCTGAGTGCCCGGCTCGCCAATCGATTGCGCGGCGATAACGCCAACCGCCTCACCGACATTGACGACCGTGCCGCGCGCAAGATCGCGGCCGTAGCAGGTAGCGCACACGCCTTCCTCGGTCTCGCATGTCAGTACCGAGCGGATCTTGACGTGCTCGACACCGGCCGTCTCGATGGCCAGCACGGCCGCTTCGTCGATCAGGCCCGCCGCCGGCACCAGCACTTCCTCGCTTACGGGATCGAGAATATCGATCGAGGCCGTACGCCCGAGAATACGGTCGGCGAGCGGCTCGATGACCTCGCCCCCCTCGACCACGGCCGCCACATCGAGGCCGGCGGTCGTGCCGCATTCCACCTCGGTGATGATGACGTCCTGGGCGACATCGACGAGACGCCGGGTCAGATACCCTGAGTTCGCCGTCTTCAGCGCAGTATCCGCCAGGCCCTTGCGGGCACCGTGGGTGGAGTTGAAGTATTCGAGAACCGTCAGCCCCTCCTTGAAGTTGGAGATGATCGGCGTCTCGATGATCTCACCCGACGGCTTGGCCATCAGCCCGCGCATGCCGGCCAGCTGCTTCATCTGGGCGGGGGAACCGCGGGCACCGGAATGGGCCATCATATAGACCGAGTTGAGCGAGGTATCGCCCCCGGCGCCCCCGGCGATGCCGGCCATCATCTCGTCCGCCACCTTGTCGGTGCACTGGGACCAGATGTCGATGACCTTGTTGTACTTCTCGCCCTGGGTGATCAGGCCTTCGGCGTATTGACGCTCGAATTCCTTGACCATGTCGCGGGTCTCGTTGACCAGGGCCTCCTTGGTGGCGGGAACCACCATATCGTCCTTGCCGAAGGAGATGCCGGCGCGGCAGGCGCGCGAGAAGCCCATCGCCATGATGTGGTCGGCGAACAGCACGGTCTCCTTCTGACCGCAATGCCGATAGACCTCGTCGATGACCTGCGTCAGCTCTTTCTTGGTGAGCAAACGATTTATCAGGTCGAAGCTGATACGCGGATTGCGCGGCAGGATCTCCGAGAGCAACATGCGTCCCGGGGTCGTCTCTACCACATTGGTGACGGGATTGTTGTCCGCGTCCACCGTGTGATAGCGCGCCTTGATCTTGGCATGCAGGTGCAGTGAACCGCTTTCAAGCGCATGCTCGATCTCGGACACCGTGGCGAAGGTCATGCCCTCGCCATCCATGCCGTCACGCTCGATGGTGAGGTAGTAGAGGCCGAGCACGATATCCTGCGTCGGCACGATGATCGGCTTGCCGTTGGCAGGGCTGAGGATGTTATTGGTCGACATCATCAGCACGCGTGCCTCGAGCTGGGCTTCCAGCGACAAGGGCACGTGCACCGCCATCTGGTCGCCGTCGAAGTCGGCGTTGAAGGCGGCGCAGACCAGCGGGTGCAACTGGATCGCCTTGCCCTCGATGAGCTTGGGCTCGAAAGCCTGGATGCCGAGGCGATGCAGCGTCGGCGCCCGGTTGAGCAGCACCGGATGCTCGCGAATGACTTCCTCGAGAATGTCCCAGACCTCGGGACGCTCCTTCTCCACTATGCGCTTGGCCGCCTTGATGGTGGTGGCCATGCCGTAGAGTTCGAGCTTCGAATAGATGAAGGGTTTGAACAGCTCCAACGCCATCTTCTTGGGCAGGCCGCACTCATGCAGCTTGAGCTCGGGCCCGACCACGATAACCGAGCGGCCGGAATAGTCGCAGCGCTTGCCAAGCAGGTTTTGGCGGAAACGGCCCTGCTTGCCCTTGAGCATGTCGGCGAGCGACTTCAGCGG
>CAZKTK010000526.1:0-2224 GCA_964555535.1 uncultured Rhodospirillaceae bacterium | reverse complement strand
TGACCAGCACGATGGTGCCATCCTCGCTCATATGCCCGGCGCCCAGGCGCACGACGTTCGCATAGCCCCAAAGCTTGTCGAAGGAGGCTTGGAACCCGTCCATGTCCATTTCCAGAAACGGACCGATGGCCCGCGAGCCGCCGGTGGCCGCGCTGACGAGAATGTCGAACGGGGCGCAGGCCTGGAACAGGCTCGACAGAGCGTCACGGTCGCGGACATCGCATTTCTCCAGCCTGATACCCGCGGGCACATCGCCGGCCTTGTCCGGATCGCGACTGACGGCAACGACTTGCGCGCCCATTTCCGCAAGCTGCCTCGCCGTCGACAAGCCAATGCCCGATGTTCCGCCAAATATGACCGCTTTGCGGTTTGCCACGTCCATTCTCGAATTTCCTCCGTTGAAGTGCTGTCTCTGCCGCTCGCCAGGATGGGCCGGATTCCGGCGCCCGGCAATGTCCAATTCTCGCCCGCTGGATTATCGACAAGCCCGCCGCGGATTTGTAGTGTCGCGCAAGATCACCTGTCGGATCGGACCATGGCGGCCAAGGCCTATCCCATACGGACATCGTCGGCGGAATTCGACCGGCTCGGCATGCAATCCGACCTGTTCCGGGACGACGCGGCGGTGATGCTGGAGCGCCTTGGCATCGAGCCGGGTTGGCGCTGTCTCGACCTCTGTTGCGGCATCGGCGGCATCACGGATGTCCTGAGCGACAAGGTCGGGCCCGGCGGTACCGTCATCGGGGCGGACATGGATGCCGACAAGCTTGCCTATGCCCGCGACTGGGCGGCCGCCAACGCCCTCGACAACGTTTCTTTCGAACAGGCGGACGCTTTCGCCACGGGCTTTGTCGCTGCCTCGTTCGACCTCGTCCATTGCCGCTTTGCGCTCAGCGTCATTGCCGACGGCATCGGCATCCTCGATCACATGCTGAGCCTGGTCCGCCCCGGCGGCATCGTGTTCCTCGAGGAAGTCAACGTCCACACCGTGGCTTGCGTGCCCGGCAATGCCGACTGGGACCAGGCGCTGGCGCTGGTAGACGAAACCTTCACCGCGATCGGGGCCGACACCCGTCTGGGCCCCAAGCTATACGGCATTCTCCTCGCCAAGGGACTGCAAGACCTGAGGGTACGGCCCTGCCTCTATGCCTTGACGCCTGACGACCCGATGACGCTGCACCTGCCCGACACCCTCGCCGCCATGCAGGACAGCATCGTCTCCCTCGGGCTGATGCCGGCGGACGAGGTTGCCGGCCTGGCCGAGCGCGTGCAGGCGCATGTGCTGGCGCCGGGCACCCTGACCATAAGCTACTCCATGTTTCAGGTTGCGGGACGGCTGCCCCAATAAGTGGAATACACCTTAAACCCCCTGTCCGATTTTCCGGGACCAGCTCAGTTTTTCCAGGAACGGCTCACAGGACCGATTCGTCTCCGGAGCCGGATTTCGGGGCGCGGCGGAGCGCATCCCCGGCGTCCTTGTCGGCCCGTGCATGGCCACTTGGCGGAGGTTTTCCAATCGTTCGTTGGCGCGCCTTTTCGCGCCGTGCTTTTGCCGTGGTTCAGCGTATCCATGCCGCTAGACTTGGCCGCGTTCGCAGCAACCGACGCCGGAACCAGAGCCAATGCGCCTCTACACCCTGGACGACATCGTCGGAGCGGTCTCCTCCCGGTATTTTGATCGGGGACGAGGCTATCACCGGCGGAAGCTGGTGTCCGATGTCGAGTTCCTCGAGGATGGCCGGTTGGTCACTGGCGCCACGCAGGGTTCGCGAGCGCGGGCATACGATCAACATGTCGAAATTCATGTTGGGCCGCGCGGCACCGAGATCATCGGATCCTGCACATGTCCGATCGGCTTCAACTGCAAGCATGTGGTGGCGGTCCTGTTGGAGGGCCTCTCCCGGCCCGAGGGACGAGACCTCGGTCCGGGGCATGCCTTGGGCGTCGATCCCGCTCTCGGTGTTTGGCTGGGTGAATTGGAAGAGGCGACACGGGAAAGGCCGGGTGACGACTTCCCGCCGGATGTTCGTTGGCGACTGATCTACGTTCTGCGAACCGAGACCACCGTCAGCGGCGGCGTCACGGCACGGATGCAGTTGTTTTCGGTCCGCCTCCTGAAGGACGGCCGCTTCGGCACGAATCCCAGCACATACAACGCCGGGAATATTGTCCATGGTGTTCGACAGCCGCCAGGACAGAACCCGGCGTGTCGCCCAGTCCATGA
>CAZKTK010000525.1:0-2261 GCA_964555535.1 uncultured Rhodospirillaceae bacterium | reverse complement strand
CCAGTGGTAACTGAGATCGCTGTCGGTCTCGAGATCAACTGCTACGCCTGCGCCGACCTCTAAACCGGTCAGCAAAGTTTTTTGCAGTGGTCCTCTGTCGGCGGCTTGGCCGTCACCAACGGTCATAAGGAATCGCGATGCGAATACGCGTTCTCGGCTCCGCCGCCGGCGGAGGATTTCCGCAGTGGAATTGTAACCACCCCAACAGCCGCCGCGCCCGCGAGGGAGATGCGGCCGCACACCAGCGCACCCAGTCCTCGATCGCGGTAAGCGCCGACGGCGAGCGTTGGTTTCTCTGCAATGTGTCGCCGGATCTGCGGGCGCAGATCCTGCACAACGACGTCATGCATCCGAGCGACGGCCTGCGCCACAGCCCCATCCAGGGCGTGGTCCTGACCAATGCCGACGTCGATCATACGGCGGGCCTCCTGACGCTGCGCGAATCCCAGCCGCTGCGCGTCTATGGCACCCAGCGCGTGCTTGATGTGTTGGCCGCCAACTCGATCTTCAACGTTCTCAATCCGCAGTTCGTGGCACGCGACACGCTGGTCATGGACGAGCCCAATCCGCTGATCTGTCCGGACGGGTCGGAGTCGGGTATCACGGTCGTCCCTTTCTCGGTGCCGGGCAAGATCGCCCTATGGCTCGAGGATGCGAGCCAGGCGAATTTCGGCTCCGTGGCGGAAGACACCATCGCGCTCGAGATCCGCGACGCCGATGGTGCGACGCGCGCTTTCTACATTCCGGGCTGCGCCTCGTTCCCGCCGGAGCTCGCCGAGCGCTTGCGCGGTGCGCCGATGGTGCTGTTCGACGGCACGCTCTGGGTCAACGACGAGATGATCCGCGACGGTGTTGGCGTCAAGACCGGCGACCGCATGGGCCATATGAGCGTCTCCGGACCGGAAGGCACCATGGCCGCGTTCGCTGACCTTGACGTGAAACGCAAGATATTCATCCACATCAACACCACCAACCCCATCCTGCTCGATGACAGCCCGCAACGGGCCGAGGTGCTGGCGGCGGGTTGGGAAGTATCCCACGACGGCATGGAGATTGCCCTATGACTGCTGCCCCGATAGTCGCCGACGTCAAGCCGACCCACTGGTACGACCTTGACGTCGATCATGACGACCTGATGAGCCCGGATGAGTTCTCTGCGGCGATGAAGCAGATCGGCGAGCAGCGCTATCACAATCTGCACCCGTTCCACAAAATGCTCCATGGCGGCGAGCTCGACTACGGCCAGGTCCAGGCCTGGGCGTTGAACCGCTACTACTACCAGGCCTGCATTCCGCTCAAGGATCTCAACCTCATGGCGCGCCTGCCGAGCGCCGAGCTGCGCCGGGCCTGGCGCTCGCGCGTGCTCGACCATGACGGCGTCGATGTGGAGACGGGCGGCATCCGCCGCTATTTGCAGCTCACCGAGACGCTGGGGCTCGACGAGGACTATGTCGTCTCGACCATCGGCATCCTGCCGGGCACGCGCTTTGCGGTCGATGCCTATATCGACTATGTGGGCAAGCGCAGCGAGCTTGAGGCGGTGGCATCGTCGCTCACCGAGCTTTTCGCGCCGTCGATCCATCGCGAGCGCATCGCCGGCCTGTCGAAGCATTACGATTGGGCGAACGAGTATGCCCTGGCCTATTTCCAGAAGCGCCTCGGCGAGGCGCCGCGCGATTCCGAATTCGGCAAGGATTACGTGATCCGCAATGCCAAGACGCGCGAGCAGCAGGAGGCGGTGCTCAACGCCATTCGCTTCAAGACCGACGTGCTCTGGGCCCAGCTCGACGCGCTCTATTGCGCCTATGTCGATCCCGGGCTGATTCCGCCGGGCGCTTTCGTGCCCGAAAAGAACGGGTGAGGCATGAGCGAGCGGCTGACCCTGGACGAAGACTCCGTACCGAAGCTGCCGCGCCACGCAAAGCTGCGCTTCGACAAGCCGCGCGACAAGTGGATCATCTTGGCGCCCGAAAGGGTGTTCGAACTTGACGATATCGCCCACGAGGTGATTTCGCTGTGCGACGGCGAGCGCACGCTGGCGCAGGTTGTCGATGCCTTGGCGGATAAATTCGATGCCCCGCGAGAGGTCATCGCCAAGGACGCGACGGCCATGCTGCAGGACTTGGCTGACAAGGGATTCGTGGTGACATGAGCGAAAGTGCCGAACTGACATCGGCGGAGGCGCAAGCAACGCCGAACAAGGTAACGCCCTATGCGGTGCTGATGGAGCTGAGCCATCGCTGCCCGCTGCAATGCCCCTA
>CAZKTK010000524.1:0-2270 GCA_964555535.1 uncultured Rhodospirillaceae bacterium | reverse complement strand
TTCATTTTTTGAACAAAATGTGCAAGTAGGAATTCCCCAGCAGGGTAATAGGGACCATGACATCATCACTCGACCGGCTTGAGAGCCGCAGCATTCATATCTTGCGGGAGGCGTTCAATCGCATCGACCGCCTCGCCATGCTGTGGTCGTTGGGCAAAGATTCGAACGTCATGCTGTGGCTGGCGCGCAAGGCGTTTTTCGGGCGTGTGCCGTTTCCGGTGGTGCATGTGGACACTGGCAAGAAGTTCGCGGAGATGTATGCATTCCGCGATCGTTACGCGGTCGAATGGGACCTGGAGCTGATCGTGCGCGATTGCCCGCCGATCGAGGCGGTGGATCAGAGCCTGCCGCCGGCGGCGCGGTCTGCGGCGCGCAAGACGGAAGGGCTCAAGGCGGTGGTGGCGGAGTTCGGCTATACGGGCCTGATCGCCGGCATTCGCCGTGACGAGGAGGGCACCCGCGCCAAGGAGCGCGTCTTCTCGCCCCGCGGCACCGGCTCGGCCTGGGACGTGCGCAACCAGCCGCCGGAGTTCTGGGACCAGTACAACACGGTTTTCCCGCCAGGCACGCATCTGCGCATCCACCCGCTGCTGCATTGGACCGAGACCGACATCTGGCGTTATGTGGAGCGCGAGGGCATTCCCGTGGTCGATCTCTATTTCGCCAAGGACGGCAAGCGCTACCGTTCCCTCGGCGACGAGGACATCACCAACCCGGTCGACAGCGAGGCGGCCAGCGTTGCCGAGATCATCGCCGAGCTCGAGACGACGCGGGTCTCCGAGCGCTCGGGCCGGGCGATGGATCACGAGGCGGAGGACTCTTTCGAGCGCCTGCGCGCCGACGGATATTTGTGAGCATGAATACCAGAGAGCGCCTGCCGATCGTCATCGTCGGCCATGTGGATCACGGCAAGTCGACCCTTGTCGGGCGTCTGTTTCACGACACCGGCTCGCTGCCGGAAGGCCGCTACGAGGCCATTCGCGAGATGTGCCTGCGCCGCGGCATGCCTTTCGAGTGGGCTTTTCTCACCGATGCGCTCCAGGGCGAGCGCGACCAGGCCGTGACCATCGATACCGCGCATGTCTGGTTCAAGACCGACAAGCGCGACTACGTGCTGATCGACGCGCCGGGGCACAAGGAGTTCCTGCGCAACATGGTCACGGGCGCGGCCCAGGCGGATGCGGCGCTCCTGCTGGTCGATGCGGAGGAGGGTGTGCGCGAGCAGTCGCGGCGCCACGGCACCCTGCTGCAATTGCTGGGCATTTCCCAGGTCATGGTCCTGATCAACAAGATCGACCGCATCGGTCACGATCGTGATCGCATTCGCAGTGTCGAGGCCGAGATGCTGGCTTATCTCAGCGAGCTCGGCGTGGTGCCGCGTTTTGTCATCCCGGTCTCTGCGCGCGACGGCGACAACGTGGCCGAGCGTTCGCAACAGACGGCCTGGTATGACGGCCCGACGGTGCTCGAGGCGCTGGATCATTTCGAGCCGGCGCTCCAGACCGGCGATCTGCCCCTGCGCCTGCCGGTGCAAGATATCTACAAGTTCGACGAACGGCGCATCCTCGCCGGGCGCATCGAGACCGGCGTGCTGCGCAAGGGCGACCGGGTGCTGTTCTCACCGTCGAACAAGACCGCGCATGTGGCGAGCATCGAGGCCTGGGCGGCGGAGCCCCCGCTTGAGGCCGCTGCCGGCGACAGCATCGGCATCACTCTCGATGAGCCGCTCTTCGTCGAGCGCGGCGAGATGATCAGCCATCTCGATGCGCCGCCGCTGGAAAGCGACGTTTTCCGCGGCCGCCTGTTCTGGCTCGATTCCACGCCGCTCGGCGTCGGCTCGCGCTACACCATGAAGCTCAATACCAGCGAGATTGGCGTGACGGTGCAGTCGGTCGAGCGGGTGATCGATGCCAGCGACCTTTCCACGGCGTCTTCGGGGGCAGTGCCGGAAAACGCGGTGGCAGAGGTGGTGTTGCGGGCGGACCGCCTGCTGGCGGTCGATTCCCACGCCCGCAGCGGGCCGACCGGGCGCTTCGTGCTGGTGGACGACTATCGCATTGCCGGCGGCGGCATCATCAGCATGGACGGCTACCCCGACCAGCGCGCCTCGGTCTCGGTCAAGTCAAGCAACCTCACCGCGGTGGGGCATAGCGTCGCGGCCGACGAGCGCGTGGCGCGCAACCGTCATGGGGGTGGCGTGATCTGGCTCACCGGGCTCTCGGGCTCGGGCAAGTCCACCCTGGCGCAGGCCTGCGAGCGCGAGCTGTTCC
>CAZKTK010000523.1:0-2278 GCA_964555535.1 uncultured Rhodospirillaceae bacterium | reverse complement strand
AACGGCTTCCTCTACAAGATCGACCGCACCAACGGGAAGTTCGGCTACGGCGTGCCGATCTCGATCGTCAACTGGGCCACGGGCTTCACGCCGGAAGGCCGGCCGATCTGGAACATGGAGAAGGTTCCCACCTACGACTACGAGGCCAAGAACATCTGCCCGGCCTCGGAAGGCGGCAAATGGTGGAACCCGATGACCGTGAATCCGGAAACCGGCTGGGTCTTCGTGCCGAGCCGCGAGATCTGTGTCGACATCAAGAGCGCACCGATCGGCGAAGGCTTGAATCCGCCGGAGCGCACCATCGGCAAGCCCTATTGGGGCATCGGCACGGTGGGCTGGAACACGGGCCATGGGCAACTCGTGGCATTTGACGGCCGCACGGGCGAGAAGATGTGGGTGGTCAAGGACCGTTCGCCCTTCACCAGCGGTCTGTTGTCCACGCGCGGCGGCATCGTCTTTGCCGGTACGCCGGAAGGCGAATTCCGCGCCTATCACCAGGAGACCGGCGAAGAGCTGTGGTCGTTCCAGACCGGCTCGGGAATCTTCGGCAGCCCATCCACCTATACCGTGGACGGCACCCAGTATGTTGCCGTGCCCTCGGGCTTTGGTGGCTGGACCGGTTGGGCCCATTTCGGGCAGGGTGGCGCACCTTGGCTGAAGGGCAGCCGCAAGGGCGGCATCATCATCGGCTTCGCGCTACACTAGGCGCAAGCTACAGGAAACGCCCTCGGGGCCTTGGCGCCCCGGGGGCATTTTCTCGAACGAATCAACGGATACGGCATGATTTATCACCGCATAGTCGCAGCTTCGGCCATGGCTCTTCTGCTCCTTTTGGCGCCCGCCCAGGCCGGAATCGGCGACGAAGCCGACATATCCGCCGCCGCCGAGGCCGATGGCAACCCCTTTACCGGCGATGCGGATGCGATCGCCGAGGGCAAGTCGCTGTGGGGCAGCGCCGGTTGCTACAGCTGTCACGGCGGCAAGGCGGAAGGCGGCCTCGGGCCCAGCCTGACCGACGACGAATGGGTCTATACGCCGACCGACAAGACTCTGTTCAAGGCGATCGCCCAGGGCCGGCCGGGAACCAACATGGTCGGCTGGTCGAAAGATCTGGACGATACCCAGATTTGGAAGCTGATCGCCTATATTCGCTCGCTCTACGAAGGCGATCCGGACAAGATTATTTGGTAGGGTGAGGCGCGAAAAGCGTCATAAAGTGGCTGCAAAGGCCCAAAATTTGGGCGTTTTTTTCCGAATCGAGCGATGCTCGACCATGGCCGCCGATTGCCCATCGGATGCAGTAGGCCATTGACTAAGCCGGCATATCCCTTAAATCTGTGCGCACGATTGCATTCGTTTGGTGTTACTTGAATAACCGGTACGCCGATTAGCTTAGTTATCCCCTGACAATGTAAGCGTAAAAACTGCCCGTTCCGTCGCATGGTGTGCGGCACGGACCCGATGCCGCTGTTGGAGGAAACATCTATGGCTACTGGTACAGTAAAATGGTTCAACCCGACCAAGGGTTATGGCTTCATCGAGCCTGACGATGGTGGCAAGGACGCATTCGTTCATGTCTCCGCCGTTGAACGCGCGGGCATGAGCACGCTTGCGGAAGGCCAGAAGGTCTCGTATGAGCTGCGCGAAGGCCAAAACGGCAAGTCGTCAGCCGAGAACCTGTCCATCGCCGATTAATGGCGCTCAGCAGCCCTCTCCAGCAGTCGCTGGGGAGGGCTGCTGTCCATGACGCTGCCGCCGATGTCGGCTGCGCTCATGCAAGTGGCAGCCCCGCCTTGCGAGCACCCTCCCGGAAGGGCTCGTGCAGGCTTGCGTGAAAGCGGCGGTGCTCAAGGTACCAGTTCACCGTGAAATCCGGCTTCAGGGCCAGGAGCTTTTCTCCATAGGTCTGCGCCGCAGCGACGTCGCCCATTTGGCCGTGGATGACGGCCCGCCAAAGATAGGCCGCCCAATAAAACAGATCCGTCTTGCGGATCTCGGTTAGCGCCTCCTCATATCGGCCCTCGAAGAAATTCTGAAAAATAAGGGCAAAGCGATAAAAGCCCGGATGGTGCGGGCTGAGGCGCATGGCCCGCTCGGCCATGTCGCTGCCGTCCTGCAACCTGGCGAAGGTGAGCGAGTACATGTTGCCGAGGTCGGCAAGCGCATCGGTGTCATTGGGGTTTAACGACAGTGCCATCTCCGCCTCGGCCTCGAACATGCGGTCAACGGCCGCAGGAAATCGAGGATGTCCGCGGCCAGCGCCTCTGGCTGCTCCATG
>CAZKTK010000522.1:0-2300 GCA_964555535.1 uncultured Rhodospirillaceae bacterium | reverse complement strand
GTCATCGACCATTCGGTGCAGGTGGACAATTTCGGCTCCGACGGCGCTTTCGCCGCCAATGTCGAGATCGAGATGCGGCGCAATCGTGAGCGCTATGCCTTTCTGCGCTGGGGCCAGCAGGCCTTCGAGAATTTCCGCGTGGTGCCGCCGGGAACCGGCATCTGCCATCAGGTCAATCTGGAATATCTCTCCCAGACCGTGTGGACCTCGGAAGATGCGGATGGCCGCACCATTGCCTATCCGGACACCTGTGTCGGCACGGACAGCCACACCACCATGGTCAACGGCGTTGCCGTGCTCGCCTGGGGCGTCGGCGGCATCGAGGCCGAGGCGGCCATGCTCGGCCAGCCGATCTCCATGCTGATCCCGGAAGTGGTCGGCGTGCGTCTGACAGGCTCCCTGCCCGATGGCGCAACCACGACCGATCTGGTGCTGACCCTGACGGCGATGCTGCGCGCCGAGGGCGTGGTCGGCAAGTTTGTCGAATATACCGGCCCCGGCATCGATACGCTGACCGTGGCGGATCGCGCCACCATCGCCAATATGGCGCCGGAATACGGTGCCACCTGCGGCTTCTTCCCCATCGACAAGGCGACCGTCGACTTCCTGGCCTTCACGGGCCGCGAGCCCGCACGCTGCCGCCTGGTCGAGGCCTACGCCAAGGCGCAGGGCATGTGGCGCGAGGCGGATGCGCCCGAGCCCACCTTCACCAAGACCCTCGAGCTCGACCTTGGGACCGTCGAAGCCAGTCTCGCGGGGCCGAAGCGGCCCCAGGACCGGGTGGCGCTGAGCGCGGCGTCGTCCTCTTTCGACAGCGTCCTGAGCGAGACTTTCGGCCGCGCGCCGGGCAGCGCCAAGAGCATTGCCGTGGCGGGCGGGGACTACGATCTCGAAGACGGTGCCGTGACCATCGCGGCCATCACCAGCTGCACCAACACTTCCAATCCGGGCGCCATGATCGGCGCCGGTCTGCTGGCGCGCAATGCCCGCGCCAAGGGCCTCGGTGTCAAGCCCTGGGTGAAGACATCGCTGGCACCGGGCTCCAAGGTGGTGAGCGACTATCTCGCGCGCGCCGGCCTGCAGGACGAACTCGACGCGCTCGGCTTCAACCTTGTGGGCTACGGCTGCACCACCTGCATCGGCAATTCCGGGCCGCTGCCCGAGGCCGTCGGCCAGGCCATCGACGAGGGCGATCTCGTGGTGGCGTCGGTGCTGTCGGGGAATCGGAATTTCGAAGGCCGCGTGCACCAGCAGATCCGCACCAATTATCTCGCCTCGCCGCCCCTGGTGGTGGCCTATGCCCTGGCGGGAAGCCTGCGTGACGACATCACCACCGCCAGCCTCGGCGAGGACGCGGATGGCAATCCGGTCACCCTCGCGGACATCTGGCCGAGCCGCGACGACGTGGCAAAGGCCGTCGCCGATGCGCTGACGCCGGAGATGTATGGCAGCGAATATGCCGATGTCTTCTCGGGCGATGCCGACTGGCAGGCGATCGCCACCTCGGACGCCCAGACCTATGACTGGCCGGAGTCCACCTATGTCGCCAACCCGCCCTATTTCGCGGGCATGACGGCCGAGCCCGGCGAGGTCGGCGATATCGCCGGCGCGCGCATTCTCGCCATGCTCGGCGATTCGGTGACCACCGATCATATCTCGCCGGCCGGCGGCATCGCCCGCAACAGCCCGGCGGGGGACTATCTGGTGAGCCTCGGCGTCGAGCAGGCGGACTTCAATTCCTATGGCGCACGGCGTGGCAATCATCAGGTGATGATGCGCGGCACGTTCGCCAATATCCGCCTGCGTAACGAGATGGCGCCCGGCACCGAAGGCGGCTGGACCCGCCTCATGCCGTCGGGCCAGCAGACCACCATTTTCGATGCCGCCGTGGCCTATGGCAGAAGCGACACCCCGCTTGTGGTCGTCGCCGGCAAGGAGTACGGCACCGGCTCATCTCGCGACTGGGCGGCCAAGGGCCCGTGCCTGCTCGGCGTGCGGGTGGTGATCGCCGAAAGCTACGAGCGCATCCATCGCTCCAACCTGGTCGGCATGGGCATCCTGCCGCTGCAGTTCAAGGATGGAGAAAGCCGCACGAGCCTCGGTCTCGATGGCAGCGAAACCCTGTCCTTCGGCGGCCTGGCGGCGGGCCTCAGCCCGCGCATGGAGGTGCCCTGCACCATCACCGCTGCCGACGGGTCGTCGCGCGAGTGCACCTTGATCTGCCGCATAGACACGGACGACGAGGTCGGCTACTTCCGCAATGGTGGCATTCTGCACACCGTGCTGCGCCAACTCGCCGC
>CAZKTK010000521.1:0-2300 GCA_964555535.1 uncultured Rhodospirillaceae bacterium | reverse complement strand
GCGCGCATATGTCAACCGACATTCCCCGGATGACTCCCAAACTCACCTTCGATGGCGACCGACGATCTCACAGGTCAGTCGAAAATGCCGTTTATGGTTCCCATGAAGAGGATACTCGTTCACCATCGAAGGTGAGTTTGGGAGTCATCCGGGGAATGTCGGGTAAGAGACATGCCAAGCTGCAAGACATCGTGGGCTGATCCCGATGAGTGACACGTCGCCCCCGATTGTCGCCATACGCGATCTGCGATTTCGCTGGCGACCGCGCCTGCCCGAGGTGCTGCACATTCCGGCTCTCTCCATCGCGCGGGGGGAGCGCGTGTTCATCGAAGGCCCGAGCGGCAGCGGCAAGTCGACCCTGCTGAACCTGCTGACCGGACTGGTCACGCCGGATACGGGCGAAATCGCCATTCTCGGCACGAATATCGGCGCCTTGAGCGGGCCTCGACGCGATGCGTTTCGCAGCGCCCATATCGGCCTGGTGTTTCAGATGTTCAATCTGATCCCTTATCTCTCGGCAATGGAGAACGTTCTCCTGCCATGCCGCTTCTCCGCCGCGCGCGGCCGGGCGATGGCCGAGGCGGGCACCACGGCGGAGGCCGAGGCCCGCCGTTTGCTGTCACATCTGCAACTCGATCCGGAACAACTCGAAGCCGGTTCCGTCACCCGGTTGAGTGCCGGTCAGCAACAGCGGGTGGCGGTGGCTCGGGCGCTGATCGGCAAGCCCGAATTGATGATTTGCGACGAGCCGACCTCGGCACTCGATGGGGATGCGGCGCGCGCCTTCCTGGCGCTGATCTTCGCCGAGGCCGCGGCGTCCGGCGCCACGCTCATCTTCGTCTCGCATGACAAGGCGCTGGCCGAACTGTTCGATCGCACGATCGTCCTGCCCGAGATAAACGAAGCGGCGGGAGCGCCCGTACCATGATCGCGCCATTGCTCGGCCTCGCGCGTCGCAGCTTGGTCAACCGCCGGGTCACCGCGGGCCTGACCGTGCTCACCATCGGGCTCAGCGTCGCCTTGCTGCTCGGCGTCGAGACCGTGCGCAACGGCGCTAGGCTCAGCTTCGCCAATACCATTTCGAACACCGATCTGATCGTCGGCGCGCGGACGGGACCGATTCAGCTGTTGCTGTATTCGGTTTTCGGCATAGGCAATGCGACCAACAACATAGCGTTCGAAAGCTACGAGGAGATTGCGGACTGGCCCAATGTCGCCTGGACCGTACCGATCTCGCTCGGCGACTCTCACCGCGGCTATCGGGTGCTGGGCACCACACAGGACTATTTCACCCACTATCGATATGGGAGCAAACAGGCTGTCGCCTTTGCCGAGGGCGCGCCGTTTGCGGATATCCACGACGCTGTCATCGGCGCCGAGGTCGCGGACACGCTGGGCTATCGCATAGACAGCGAGATCGTGGTCGCGCACGGGCTCGGCTCGATCGGCGGCAGCGACCATGATGACGAGCCATTTCGCGTGTCGGGCGTCTTGTCGCGCACGGGCACGCCCGTCGACCGCACGATCTATGTGGCGCTGTCGGCGATGGAGGCGATCCATGACGGCTGGGAAAGCGGCATGCCGCCGCGACCGGGTCACGACATCCTGACCCTGCGCGATGACGAGCACGATGAGCATGACGAACACGAAGGCGAGGCAGAGCGGGACGCCATAACCGCCATCCTGATCGGCGTGGAGTCGAAACTCGCGACCTTCGACGTCCAGCGCAAGATCAACGAATATCGCGCCGAACCTCTGCTCGCGATCCTGCCCGGTGCGACGCTGCAGGAGCTTTGGGACAGCATGGGCACCCTCGAATCGGCCCTGCTGGCGATCTCCGTAATGGTGGTCGGCACCGGCCTGTTGGGCATGATGGCGGTCAGTCTGGCAGCGTTGAACGAGCGCCGCCGCGAAATGGCGATATTGCGATCGGTCGGTGCCCGTCCGGCCCACATATTTGGCCTGCTGGTGCTCGAATCCGGGCTCTTGGCAGCCGCTGGCGCCCTTGCAGGCCTGCTGCTGCTGTATGTCGGGTTGGGACTTTTCCAGCCCTTCATTCAAGCGAATTTCGGTTTGCGCATCCCCCTCGATGCTCCTTCGCTCTGGCAATGGACCATGCTCGGGCTTGTCGTCTTGGCCGGCTGCCTCAGCGGCATCGTCCCCGCAACCCGCGCCTACCGCAACACCCTCGCCGACGGCATGATCGTCCAGACTTAGAGCGTGTCGGGGGGGGGTGGGTGTGGGGGGGGGGGGGGGCGGGGAGAGGGGGGCGCCCCCCCCCCCCCGCCGGGGGGGGGGGG
>CAZKTK010000520.1:0-2351 GCA_964555535.1 uncultured Rhodospirillaceae bacterium | reverse complement strand
TTCTGAGCAGCCCTAACCGGGCTTGCCTTCGCAGCCGCAGAGCGTGCGCAGGTGCAGCACCAGCGCGTCGACATCCTCTTCGCTCAAGGTCTTCGACCATGGCGGCATCATCGGCGACTTGCCGGCCGAGGGCCCGCCGTCGAGGATGACGTTCTTGATGTCGGCGTTGGTCAGCTTGTTCATCTCCTCGGCATTGGTGAAATTGCGCGGGTTGACCGGAAAGTCCGGCGAGACATTGGGTCCGTCGCCCTTGCCGCCGTCGCCGTGGCATTGCGAGCAATAGAACTTGAAGACCTGCTCCACGTCCGCGGCCTGGGCGGAGCCCGCTGCCAGGACCAGGACGGTGACGGTCAGTATCGCTGCCGCTCTCATCATTGCTCTCGCTCCCCTACTCGAAGTTGGCGACATATGCCGACACCGCCTTGATGTCCTTCTCGCTGAGCAGGCCGGAGAAGGTCGGCATCGACTTGAACGGCTTGAACACGTCCGGGTTCATCAGGTAGGCGAATATCCAATCCGGGTTGAGGCGGCTGCCGGCGCCGACCAGCGACGGGCCGCTGAAGCCGCCTGTGAACTTCTTCCTGGTGGGAAATTGATGACATCCCGTGCAGGGCATCTTCTTGGTGAAGATGTTGCGCCCCTTGGCACTCCTTTTGGGCTCGATTACTCCCGCTTCGACGGCATCGGAGACCAGGGTCATGAGAAATTCGTTGACCGCCCCGGCATCGTCGGCGCCGAGTGCCGGATGATCGCCTGGGTTGGGCTCGTTGGTCGCGTTATAGGCCCTGGGCCGGATCGGCTGCGGGTCCTGCAGCCAGGCGCCCAGCCATTCGGCCTGGAACTTGCTGCCCGCATACCACAGCTCGGGCCCGGTCTTGGCCAACTGGTCGGCGATGCTGGTCTCGCGCGCCGGCCCTTGCGTGTAGTGGCACTCGGTACAGCCATTGTCGGCGAAGGCCTGCTCGCCGGCGGCCGGGTCGGCGCTGGCGGGCGCGGTTGCCAAAGCCACAAGGGCGCCGAGCAGTGCCAGATGTTTCGCTCTCATATCCCACTCTCCTTGTTTTGTGGCGGCGGGGACGCCTCATCCGCCTGGCGCTCGGCCATTCGCATCAGCCAATAGCCGAGCGCTCCCGTGATCAGTACGGCAAGTACCGCGAACAGATAGATCGACATCGGGGTCGGCGATTCGAGCACCACGAAGTACCAGCTCGACAGGCTCATGATGAGCCCATGCTCGCCGTTGGAGCCGTCCCAGGCATTGACGGCCATGGGGATGAACCGGCCACGTGCGAACTGCACATCGTTCTTGTCCTCGGTAACCAGAGGCCGCCGCATCACCACCTGCCAGCGGCCGTCGGCCCAGACCGCGCCGCCCGTGATCTGCTGCTCGTCCTCGGCCTGGGGCTTGGGTGCCTGGCCCCAGCCGCGTACCAGCGATTCCTCGACCGCCCGCTCGCCCTCGCCGGAGCGGTCCGCCAGCCAGGTCCAAAGGTTCACCGGCGTGGAAGCGCCGCCGCGCAGGAAATGGGGCTTGGCGGTGCCTTCGGGTGCGCGCACCGGGAATTGCAGCGCCACGGAATCGCGGAAAGTCTCGAGTTGCCGCGGAATGGCGTCGATGGCCGGGACGTAGGAATTGAAGGCGCCGGGCTGGCTGATCTCGCTGGCGTCGAACTCGGCCTCGGCGTCGTGTATGCGGTCCTCGAAGGGATCGTCCCATTCCAGGCGGAAGGCGATCTCGTCGTCATTGTTGATGGCGCGGATGCTGACCAGCTCGATGCTCGGATTCTGCCAGCGCGGCGCCACTATGACCTGCCCGGTCAGCCGCAAATCGATGGGCGCCGCTGCCTCCCAGGCCGGATCGCTCGGCGTGCTCGGCAGCTCGCCGTCTACGCTCAGCGCGGCCAGCACCTGGGCGTCCGTCGCCTGGTGCTGCAGGGACTTGATGAAGTTGGCCAGATACCAGCGCTCCTCGTCGTTGAGCGCCTTGGCGAAGGACGGCATGGGCGTGCCGTTGATGCCGGTCGAGAAGCGCATGTAGATGTCTTCGACTTCGGACCCGCCCCTCAGCTTCCAGGGGAAGGTGACGTTGCGGATGCGGATCGGGAAGCCCCAGTCGTCCTTGCGGTCGAAGGCCTTCTGGCCGTTGCCGCGGCCCTGCCTGCCATGGCACTCCCAGCACTTGGCGCGCTCGAATATCTCCTGACCCTTGGCGACGGTGTCGGCGTTGTAGGGGGGCATGTTGGCCGGTAGCGAGACCAGCTTGCCGGTGGCGATGGGGTCGAGCTCGGGGTCCTCGAACTCGAAGGCGAAAGTCTTGATGTAGGCGATGACCTGCCAGCGCTCTTCCTCCG
>CAZKTK010000519.1:0-2363 GCA_964555535.1 uncultured Rhodospirillaceae bacterium | reverse complement strand
ACCATGATGTTGGGCTCACTCGTGGGCCGCAACAGGTAGATGTCCTGGATGTCTGGGTCGCTGGCGCAGACCTGCTCAAACAGGACATGAAAGCCCTGGTAGTCCGCATTCTCAGCGTCCTCTTGCAAAGGAAGGCCCGCGACCTGCTGCGCGTCGATGCTGTGAGACAGGGTGGTCACGGCCGTACCCAGGCGAAGCTGCAGCCCCTGCAGCGCGTCACCCACAGCCATCTGGTAAAGCACCACCGCCAGCACCGAGAGCACCGCGATAAGACCGCCGCCAATCACACCCGCCAGACGCACATGAAAGCGCTGCCACAGCTTGATGTCGTCAAGGGCTTTACTGGTCGCTACGTCAGGCATGGCTGACAATAGGAGACATCGGCGGCAGTTTCAAGAGCTTTCTGCTAGAGTGTGGCTTCGGATGGAGACCACCTCCATCACCCTCGAAGTGCGCGACCTGGACAACGCCACCGGCACCGACATCCTCTCACTGAACGTCACCCCCACCGCCTCACCCGAAGCCGAGATCATCACGCCCAAGTCGGCGCGCAAAGAACGGGTGAGCATGCCGATGGCGGGTGTCGGCAGAGGGCCGACCAGGATCACGTTCATGCCCATGGAGACGAAGCCGGAAGTCAGCGCCGGCTCGATCATATAGCCCGAGAGCCGCGTGTCCTTGCCGATCACCACCGTATGGCGATGTGCACCGCGGGTGAAGACCTGGCCTGCCGCCATGCCCAGCCCGAGCGCGGTGGCAGCGGTCATGGGCTCCGTATTGGCGCGGCCGCGAACGCCGTCTGTGCCGAAAAGCCTGCGTGTCATGGACCCGACATACTCCCTCGTGCGGCACCGGCGCAAGGCCCCTTTCCCTTCGCCCGCGTCTGTCGCACACTGCGCCCGATTTCGTGAGTCATGGCGGGAGGAGAGAATGGCGATTGCGGACTACAAGACGGCGCTCGTGACCGGCGCTTCGGCCGGAATCGGTGCGGCGACGGTGCGCGCGCTGGCGGCAAAGGGCCTCGAGGTGACGGCGGTGGCGCGGCGTGCGGATCGCCTGGAGGCGCTCGCCACGGAGACCGGCTGTGTGCCTCTCGCTCTCGACCTGACGGACACCAAAGCGCTCAACGAGGCCTTGCGCGGGCTGGAAGTCGATGTGCTGGTCAACAATGCGGGTTTGGGGCGCGGCATGGCGAGCTTTCTCGATGCCAGCGCCGAGGACATCGACCTCACCATCGAGACCAACGTCACCGCCTTCCTGCATGTGATCCATGCGGTGGCGCCCAACATGGTGGCGCGCAAGACCGGCCACATCGTCAATATCGGCTCGATCGCCGGGCTCTATCCGCTGCAATCGCCGATCTACGGGGCCTCGAAGGGCGCGGTGCGACTCGCCTCGCAGAACCTGCGCATCGATCTCGAAGGTTCGGGCGTGCGCATGACTGAGATTTGCCCCGGCCGGGTGGTCACGGAGTTCCTCGTGGGCGCCTCGGGCGAGGAGGCGGCGCGCCAGACCTACGGCCAGTTCAACGAATTGCAGCCTGTGGATATTGCCGATGCCATCGTCTATGCGGTGGATGCGCCCTGGCGGGTCAACGTCTCGACCATCGAGATCGTGCCCACCGAGCAGATCATCGGCGGCATTCACACGACGAAAGTGGAACGCTGACACAACCAGAGAGGAGACAGAGATGTCCGTTTACATGATTGCCCATGCCACCGTGAACGATCCGGAAGCCTACAAGCCCTATCTCGAGGCGGCACCCGCCTTCGTGAAGAAATACGGCGGCGAGTACCTGGTGCGCGGCGGCAAGGTCTTGGCGCAGCGCGGCGATTGGGATCCGAAGCGCCTGCTGATCTTCCGCTTTCCCAGCCACCAGGCGATCGAGGATTTCATGGCTGATCCCGACTACCAGCCTTGGAAAGAGCTCCGCGAACGCGTCACCACGCCGCACAGCATGCTGATCATCGAGGGCGTCAAGGACGGCGAGGTGTAGGCGCCATGATCGACCTGCATTACTGGCCGACGCCGAACGGCAAGAAGGTCACCATCCTGCTCGAGGAATGCGGGATGCCCTACAACATCGTGCCTTGCCACATCGGCCGCGGCGACCAGTTCGAGGACGAGTTTCTGCGCATCTCGCCCAACAACCGCATGCCGGCCATGGTCGATCACGAGCCGGCGGACGGCGGCGAGCCGATCGCGCTTTTCGAATCGGCCGCCATCATGATGTACATCGCCGAGAAGGCCGGGAAGTTCTACCCCCAGGACCTGCGCGGGCGCTACGAGGTCGATCAGTGGCTGATGTGGCAGATGGCGAACCAGGGCCCGAAGACCGGCGAGCGCGGCCACTTCAAGCGCCT
>CAZKTK010000518.1:0-2365 GCA_964555535.1 uncultured Rhodospirillaceae bacterium | reverse complement strand
CGTCCTCGGCCATGAGCCGCGAATAGCCCGCCGCATCGGCCGCCACTATCGCCGCAAGCTTCCTCTGGCCTTCCTCTGCGCTCATCTCGCCCCCTGGGTCGTCACGCACAACCGCCAGTTTGTCATGGAACGGCGCACGTGTGGAGTCCGGGAAGGCGGGGCCAAGGCCGAACCCACGGGGACAGTTTTATAAAACTGTCCCCTCCCGCTTGAACTGTCCCCTCCCTATGGCTCCCGCGCGAGCGCTGGGGCGGCCCGCGCCTTGGGGCGTTACGGCCTAGGCTTCGCGGCTCTTCATATAGCCCAGCGTCGAATAGGGCGCGACGGCGATGGACTGGGCGCGGAACTTGCTCCAGCTGTCGTAGATCTTCTTGGTGATGGGATCGGCGTTGCCGGTCTCGGAGACCACCTCCTCGCTGATCTCGAACCAGCGCTTGAGCACCTCATCGGGCAAGTGCCCCATGGTCACGCCGTGGTCGTTGATCAGGGTCTGCATGGCGACGCCGTTCTTGGCCGTGAACTCGCTCAGCAGCAATGCGGTTTCCGACTCGGCCGAGAAGCGCACGATCTCCTGCAGGTCCCTGGGCAGGGCCTCGTAGGCCTCCAGGTTGACCACGAGCGACTGCGCCGTGCCGGGCTCGTGAACCCCCGGGCCGTAGCAATATTTCGCCACCTTATAGAAGCCGAAGGCGAGGTCCATCCAGGGCCCGCCCCACTCGGCCGCGTCGATGACGCCCGATTGCAGCGCCGGCATGATCTCGCCGCCCGGCAGGTTGACCGTGGTCACGCCGAGACGGCTCAGCACTTCCGACTGCAGCCCCGCCATGCGCATCTTGAGGCCCTGGAAGTCGTCCAGCGACTTCATCTCCTTTCGGAACCAGCCGACCATCTGCATGCCCGCATTGCCGGCGAGCCAGGCGCGCAGGCCGAACTGGCCGTAGAGCTCGTCCCAAAGCTCCTGGCCGCCGCCGTAATGCACCCAGCCCTGCTGCTCCTGGGGCGTCAGGCCGCCGGGGACGGAGGCGAAGAAGGCCGAGCCGCGGGTCTTGGCGATCCAGTAATAGGGTGCGTCGTGGCCGCATTCGGCCTTGCCCTCGCGCACGGCATCGAAAACCTCGAAGGCGGGCACGAACTCGCCGGCGGCAAACAGCTTCACTTCGAGGCGACCGTCGGACATGGCGGAAATCCGGTCCGCCACGCGCTGGGCGGCAATGCCCACGCCGGGAAAGTTCTTCGGCCAGGTGGTCACCATGCGCCAGCGCACGCGCCCCTGCGCAATGGCCGGTGCCGCCAATGCCGGTGCCGCTGCCACGCCCGCTGCCGCGCCCTTGAGAAACCGCCGCCGCCCAGTCTTGTTCGTCATTGCCCGCCCTTTCGTCTTACAATCGCGGCCCCATTGTAACCAATCGGTTACTTAAAGCCACGGATGTTTGCCTCCCACCCCGCATAAGGCATTATTGTCGGCGGCAACCTCAGACCACGGAGCCCACTCATGTCCAAATTCCACGTCGCCGTCGGCGATAACGTATCGTTCTCGAAGACCGTCGGCGAGTCCGACGTATACGGCTTCGCCGGCATCACGGGCGATTTCGCCAGCGTGCATGTGAACGACCAGTACATGAAGGGCTCGGCCTACGGCCAGCGCATCGCCCACGGCGTGCTGCTGATGGGCTACATGTCCACCACGTCGTCGATGATGATCGAAAAATCGGGCAGCGAGGCCAACAGCGACGAGACCGCCGTCTCGCTCGGTTACGACCGCGTGCGCTTCATCGCGCCGGTGTTCATCGGCGACACCGTCACCGTGACCTACCAGATCAAGGAGACCGACGCCGAGCGCCGCCGCAGCCGCTCAGACGTCACGGTGATCAACCAGAAGGGCGACACGGTCGCGGTCGCCGAGCACATCTTGAAGTGGGTCAAGGACGCCTGAGCCGGCTTCAGCCGTAGTCGCTCAGCGGATGCTCGGCCTCGAAGGCCTCGATATAGCGGCGCGTGAGCGGCGCCGCCGTCATCGATCGTGCGATCTGGATCTCGAAATTCATTTGCGGCAGGCGCCGGAAGGCGACCTCGCATAGGGTCAGATAGAACTCCCACATGCGGCAGAAGCGCTCGTCGTGGCGCGCGAGCGCCCGGGCTCTGTTCGCGGCGAAATTCTCGCACCACGCCTTGAAGGTATCGGCATAGTGAATACGATCGAGCTCGACATCGGTCGCCCACAGGCCGGTCTTCTCGATCGCCCCGAAGACTTCCGACAGCGCCGGCGCGTAACCGCCCGGAAATAGGTATTTGCGTATCCAGGCATTCGTCGTGCCCGGAGGCTCCATGCGTCCGATCGCGTTCAGCAGCATGATGCCGTCCGGGC
>CAZKTK010000517.1:0-2384 GCA_964555535.1 uncultured Rhodospirillaceae bacterium | reverse complement strand
ATAGAAGATCGGCTTGGTGAGAAAGTAGAACCAGCCGAAATCGACCGCCAGGTCGAAGCGCTCTATGCCAAGGTCCTCTTCGTAGGCATCGAGCAGCATGACTTCCTTTGCGCCGGCAAAAAGCTTGTTCTCCGCACTCTCGGTGGCACCCGGCGCAATGCTAAGCGCCGGCAGCAGGTAATCGACCTGAAAGCGGTCGCGGCCGCCATTGCCGGAATAGTGGAAGCGTGCCGTCGTTTCGACCTCCGGGTCAGGCACCCGCGCCGCCAGCCAATACTTGTCGGTGATACCGATCCCGCCCCCGGTGGTCTCCTGCTTGATGCTCGGGGTCTCGCGCAGATCGTCGTAATCGATCTCTTCCAAAGTCCCGTTGAAGACGCCGAGGGGGCCCTCGTGCAGGATGAAAAAGCCGAGCGTGGTCGGCTCGCCCGTACGGCTGACGCGCCCATAGGGGTAGAGCGTCACCTCCGCATCGCTTTCGTTGCGCACGCGCTGGGTGATCGTGAACATGTAGTTGTCATCGAGCGCCAACACGCGCTCGAAAACCAGCCCGGCGCCATTGTCCCATGTCATGGTCACGGGCTGGCCCGGCGACAAGGCGCCGGTGTCGGCGGTCCACAGGCTGTCCACGTCGGGCACGGCGACATCGGTGCCGATCCAGCCGAAATCCGCATAATAGGGGCGTGCGGACTGCTGACCGGCAAACAGCTCGATACGCGCGCTGCTCGGGTCGAGGGTTTCCTGATAGTCAAGCAGCGACAGATCGTCGATGCGCCCGCCGCGCAAGGCGATGGAACCTCTGACACGCCCGCGGCCGGCGGGATCGATGGCGAGACGCGGCCCCGCATCGGCAGCCACCACAGAGATGGCCTCGGCCGGTGCCGGGGTCTCGCCGGCACTCTCAGCGGTCGCCTCGCCGGGGGGTACCGGCAGGCTTTCGTCCCGTTGCACCGGCTCGCTCACCGCTTCGCTGGACGTGCCACCGGTCGGCGGCATGGGCGGCGCGAAGAGAATTTGAAAGGCAAACAGGATGGCGACCGACAAGACGATCGCCAGCAACATATTCCGTTGATCTTGCACCGCTACCTCGCGCCCATGGCGCGATCCTCGCGCGCCCGCATTCGTGTCGCTACCGGATCGCCCGGCACCGGGTCATAGCCGAAACCGCCCCACGGATGACACCGCCCGATACGGCGGAGCGACAGCCAACCGCCGCGCAAGGCACCGTGGCGGACCAGAGCTTCCAGCGCATACTCGGAACATCCCGGCGTATAGCGGCAACTGCCCGGAATCAAAGGTTTGACCCCAAGCCGATAGGCATTGACGCAGAAACGCAGCACAGCCGCCACCGGGCTCACGATGCCGCCCCCGTTTCGCCGTCCAAACGCCCGCCGACTTTGCCGATGGCCGTCTGCAAGTCCTGGAGCAATGCCGAAAAAGGCCGCGCGGCGGTGCCGGCGCGGGCGATCAGCACGAAATCGCGGTCGAGGCGCGCCTGCTCCGGCAAGACTGCCTGTGCCGCGGCGCGCAGACGGCGACGGGCGCGGTTTCTTTGTACCGCGCCGCCGACCTTGCGGCTGGCCGTGAACCCGACTCGAGGGCAATTGCCTGGCGGCACGTCGGCAGGGCGCGGCGCGCACTGCAACACCACGCCCGGCACGGCCCATTTGCGTCCGAGTTTCGCCACTCTCAAAAAATCCTGACGCCGCTTAAGCCGCGGCAGGCTTCGGCTCACAGGTTGGAGCCTAAGCCGACAGGCGCTTGCGCCCCTTGGCGCGCCTTTTGGCCAGCACGCGCCGACCAGCGGCCGTCGCCATGCGCGAACGGAATCCGTGGCGGCGCTTGCGCACCAAAACACTTGGCTGATAGGTCCTCTTCACCGACTGCTCTCCATTGCGGTGCCGTCGTAAAACGCCGCGGTGTATACGGTTTCGCAGCAGGCAAGTCAATCAGCAGGAATGGCTTGCCGAGCGCTGCAACGGTATTTTGAATGGTAGTTCGAAGGCTCTGCCTTTAGCATAGCTGGAACTTCCGCCGCAACAGACGGTGGGACAGATGATGTGATGCGGGTAGCGAGATGCGCTATTTACGACTCTGGATTGTGACTCTCGTGGTAGCGCCTTTGCTGGTTGCTTGCCAGACGGACCAGCAGGCTGGGAATGACACCGCGCAGGTCGAGGATACCCGTAATATTTGGACCATCAACGACCCGGCGGCCACGACCGACATCGATCACAGCGTTTGGGACGGCCTGGTCGCCAAATATCTGCGCGATACCGACAGCATGCCGATGCGCGTCGACTACGACGCCTTTACCGCCAGCGACAAACAGGCTCTGGAAGGCTATCTGCGGCATTTGGCGGCCGTCGAGATCACCAAATACA
>CAZKTK010000516.1:0-2387 GCA_964555535.1 uncultured Rhodospirillaceae bacterium | reverse complement strand
ACAGCCTCGCCATTCTCGGCACCCGCTTCGAGGGCCGCCTCGAAAATGGCGCGGGCCTGCATTTCGTAGACCTCAGGGTAACTGAGACCCAAGCGGCAGCCGCGGTGCCCCAGCATCGGATTGAGCTCGTGCAGCTGGCTCGCGCGGGCGCGCACCTCGTCCTCGCTGCGCCCGGTCGCCCGCGCCATCTCCGCCACCTCGTCGTCCGCGCGGGGCAGAAACTCGTGCAAGGGTGGATCGAGCAGCCTGACCGTCACCGGCAAGCCTGCCATGATGCGGAACAGCTCGACGAAGTCGGCCTTCTGCATGGGCAGGATATCGGCCAGCGCCGCACGCCGTTCCTGTTCGCTCTCGGCCATGATCATGCGCCGAATGGCGATGATGCGCGCCTCGTCGAAGAACATGTGCTCGGTACGGCACAGCCCGATACCCTCGGCGCCGAAGGCGCGCGCGGTGCGCGCGTCTTCCGGGGTCTCGGCGTTGGCGCGAACATCGAGCGCGCGAGCGTCGTCGACCCACGACATCAAGGTGGAGAACTCAGCGCCCAGCTCGGGCTCGATGGTCGGCACCCGGCCCAGCATCACTTCGCCAGTGGAGCCATCGATGGTCACCACCTCGCCCGCGCGAACCGACGCTGCGCCGGCGGTGAATGTCTCGCTCTCGTAGTCGATCCGCAGCTCGCCCGCGCCGGACACGCAAGGCCGGCCCATGCCGCGGGCAACCACGGCGGCGTGGCTGGTCATGCCGCCGCGCGCCGTCAGAATGCCGCGGGCGGCGTGCATGCCGTGAATGTCTTCCGGGCTGGTCTCGAGACGGACCAGGATAACGTCCTCGCCGCCACGGGCGCGCTGCTCGGCCTCGTCGGCGCTGAAGACCACCACGCCGCAGGCGGCACCGGGCGAGGCTGCAAGCCCGCGCGTCAGCACGTTACGGGGCGCATCGGGGTCGAGCGTCGGATGCAACAGCTGCTCCAAGGCGCCCGGATCGACGCGCCCGATCGCCTGCGCCTTGTCGATCAGCCCCTCTTCGGCCATTTCCACGGCGATTTTCAGGGCGGCCGCGGCGGTGCGCTTGCCGGCCCGCGTCTGCAGCATGTAGAGGCGGCCTTTCTGCACCGTGAACTCGATATCCTGCATGTCGGCGTAGTGGCCTTCCAGGCGCGCGAAGACGGCATTGAGCTCGCCATAGACGTCCGGCATGGCCTCTTCCATCGACACCCCGCCACCGCCATCGGCGGCAGCGACGGTCAAGGGCTGCGGCGTGCGGATGCCGGCGACCACGTCTTCGCCCTGGGCATTGACCAGATACTCGCCGAAGACAGCCTTCTCGCCGGTGGATGGATTGCGCGTGAAGGCGACGCCGGTGGCGCAATCGTCACCCATATTGCCGAATACCATGCTCTGGATGTTCACCGCCGTGCCCCAATGCGCCGGCAGGTCGTGCAAACGGCGATAGGTGATGGCGCGCTGGTTCATCCAACTGCCGAACACAGCACCGATGGCGCCCCAGAGCTGATCCTTGGGATCCTGCGGAAAGGGCTGGCCGAGCTCGGATGCGACCTTGTCCTTGAAGGCCTTGGTCACTGCCTGCCAATCCTCGGCCGCTAGGTCGGTATCGAGGGTGTGGCCGTGATCCTCCTTGTAGACCTCGAGAATGTCCTCGAAATTGTGATGCGCCACGCCGAGCACCACGTCGCCATACATCTGAATGAAGCGGCGGTAGCTGTCATAGGCAAAGCGCGCATCGCCACTGGCCTCGGCCAGGCCGGCAACGGTCTCGTCGTTCAGGCCGAGATTGAGTACCGTATCCATCATGCCGGGCATCGACGCACGGCTGCCCGAGCGAACCGACAGCAACAAGGGCTCTGCGGAATCACCGAAACGCACGCCCGTTTCCGCCTCCACGTTCGTCAAGGCCTGCGCGACCGCAGCCTCCAATCCATCGGGATAGGAGCGGTCATTATCGTAATAGCTGTTGCATGCCTCAGTGGTGATGGTGAAACCGGGCGGCACGGGCAGGCCAAGATTGCTCATCTCGGCAAGGTTGGCCCCCTTACCGCCGAGCAGCTCTCTCATCTCGGCGCTGCCTTCGGCAGAGCCGCCGCCAAATCCATAGACCCACTTGCTCATCGTGCTCTTCAGCCCTCGATTTGGGTAAAATCCGCAACAGTGGCGAGCGCCGCTCCGATGCCCGACAACAGGCGCAGGCGGTTCTGGCGCAATTCCGCTTCCTCGGCATTGACGGTAACTGAATCGAAGAAGTTGTCGACAGGCGCGCGCAATGCCGCCAACGCCGCCATGGCAGCCGCGAAATCTTCTTTCGCCAAGGCAGCGCCAATCGCCTCTCCCGCCTCGCCCAACTTGGCATGCAGAGCCCGCTCTTCGTCC
>CAZKTK010000515.1:0-2404 GCA_964555535.1 uncultured Rhodospirillaceae bacterium | reverse complement strand
GAGCAGGCCGTAGTTCTCGTCGCGCATCACGTCCAGATCGCGCATGCCGCCGTCGGTGACGATGCCGCACGCCCCGTTCATCTTTAGCTGCATGGCCTTGACGTCGCCGAAGACGCAGGCCTGCGTTATGCCCATGAGGTCGCAGACCAGCACATCGCCCGGCCCGCAGCGCGCCATGGCGCGGTATTCCGGCGAATGCTCAGCCCTGCGCACCTCGGCAATGAGGTCGGGGCGGGGGGGAAGGAAGCGCAGGGTGCGGGCCCGTGCGGCGAGCCTCGGCATGTCGGGCGTATAGAGCGTCAAGCCCTCGATGAAGGGCAGGGCCACGCCCGCGTCCTGCACCACGTGGTGCCATATGGTCGCCACGGGCAGCTTGCGGAAGCGATCGAGAATGTCCTGGGAAACCTCGACCGGGGCGAAGGATTGCTCTGACATGGGTTCTCCTGAGGCGTTACTCGCGGGAACGGATGGCGCTATGGGCTTCGGCGGACAGGCTGGCGAAGGTGCGCGCGCTGTTCTCTCCCGCCGGGGTATAGCGTGTGGCATCGATGCGGAATTCGTCGACCAGCGGCAGGGCATCGGCGGTGCCGACTTGCGCAGGGCCTCCAGGCCGATCACCTTGGCCGCCCAGGGCACGCGCTGTGGGTTGCCGCCCGCCGCCTCGAGCAGTGTCGCGAGGTTGCGCGCGATGGCAGGCGAACCATCGGCATAAGATGCCAGTGCTGCACCAAAGCGCTCCAGGTCCTCGGGCGTTATGTCGTCGCGGCGTGCCACAGCCTGAAACATGCCGTCGGTGAAGGGATCCGCTTCGAGGCGATCGCGCAGCACGACCAGAGCGAAGTCCGAAAACGCTGTGTCGGGGAGGGAGAGCGTGGCAAAGAACGGCACTTTCAGGATCGCCGTATCGTCGCTGTCGGCAAGCGCGCGCAGGCCCTCGGCAACGCTGTCGCCAGCGTGGAAATAAGCTTCCGATGGCCGGCCGCCGCCACGAACGAACCTGCGCGCCAGCGGCACCAGTTCCGCGATGCGCGCCTCCACCGCCGCTGCCAGACCGCCCGGCTGGCGCGCCGCCAGCACGCGCGCGCATAGATTGGCCACGGCCCGGTTGTCGTATGCCAGGTAGAGGTCGGTGAGGAACGGCAGCACGTCGTCATCCATGGCCATGAAAGCAGCCACCGCACGTTCCCGCTGCCGGCTTGGCGCCAGCTCTGCTGCCATGCGCGAGCCCGTGTTCTTGGTGTTTGCCGGCCAGCGCCCACCCTCGGCCAGGCCGCGCGCGACAGCATCGATCAGCGCCAGCCGGCGCTCGCTGCTGTCGCCGCCGTGATACATATCGATCAACGCGACAAAGGCAGCCAGCTGTTCGTCCTCGCCGGCGATGGTGCGCAGGCGCTCCAGCCCATCCGCACCCAGGGCCTCCGCCAGATCGAGGCAGATGTCGCCGGCCGCGCCAGTGCAATGATGTGCAAGCGCACGAATATAAGCCTCATCGGCCGCCGGCGGTTGTGCCAATATCAATACGCCCACTTGTTCGAAGGTGGCAGCATCGAGCACCTGACCGCGCTCCGCCGCTGCAACGAGCGCCGCTGCCAACGGGGCCGCAGCGCCAGTGGCGTCGTTCTCGACAATCGCGGAAGCCGCGCGCTGCAACGGGGAGCCCGATCCGACTTGCAGCAGCATTGTGGCTGCCGCAGCGACCAGGCGCGGATCGTCGCCTGCATCCCGCACTTCGATCTCGCGCAGCAGGCGCTGCATGTGGCTGCTCTCGTCGTCGTTCCAGCTTGCGGCTGCGGCGAAGTCTACCGCGTGGTCCAGCATGGCCGCGGCGACGCGCGCGTTGGTTTCGAGATCGGGGATGAGCGACTGGAGCTGCACGCGCACGTCGCTGTTCCGGGTGCCGAATTTCGCCTGCAGCGCGGCCAGATCGGCGAACAACGCATCGTCGTCATCCGCCAGCTTCAATGCCCAGGCGAACATCCACAGCCGATCACGCACCGCCGTCGTATCGGCGGGCGTAACGGGCCTTGCCGCCATGGCCTGGATCTCAGCCCGGAATATCTGCTGCGCGCGGGCGTCATCGGCGATATCGACGAGACTGTCCCAGGCATAGGGGTCATCTTCGAACGAGTTCTCCGCCGATGCGCGTTCGATCAGCGACGAAACATAGGACGCGTCCCAATAGGCATAGAGCGCGGCGCCCACGAAGACGCACAGCATGACCACGCCCGCTATGGTTCGACGTATCGGGCTGGACCGCTCGACGCTCTGGCTCATGTGGTTATGGCCTTGCTGGGAAATCGGCTGTGGCGAAAGTGTAGGAAGCGAGGGGCGGCGGGTCAATCGCGCGTGTGCTAGAGCATTTTTCGATCAATCGAGGTCATAGCCTGCGGCTGTGAAATAGTGT
>CAZKTK010000514.1:0-2404 GCA_964555535.1 uncultured Rhodospirillaceae bacterium | reverse complement strand
AGGTCCGGAGCGCTGTCGATCAATGTGCCGTCGAGGTCGAAGACGATGGTGGCGGGCTTGTGCATTGCTACATCCCTTATATCTTGTAGCCATGACCGACAAGACATCTCCCGCCCTTGCCGTCGTGGTGCTTGCCGCTGGCAAGGGCACCCGCATGCGCTCGGCCTTGCCGAAGGTGTTGCATCCCCTGGCGGGCCTGCCCCTGGTTGGCCACGTGCTCGCTATCGCCGAGGCCTTGGCGCCTGAGCGCCGTGTCGTGGTGGTCGGCGCTGGTGGCGAGGCGGTGGCGGAAGCCGTCGCGCCCTGGCCGAGCGTGGTTCAGGAGCCGCAAGCCGGCACCGGCCACGCCCTGATGCAGGCGAGCGACGTGCTCGACGGTTTCACCGGCGACGTGCTGGTGCTCTATGGCGACACGCCCTTGCTCGAGGTCGAGACCCTGAGCACTTTGCTGGAAGCCAGACGCAAGGCTGCGGCGGCGTGTGCCGTGCTCGGATTTCGCGCGGCCGACCCCGGCCTTTACGGGCGGTTGGTATGCGACGATGACGGCACGCTCGAGCGCATTGTCGAAGCCCGTGAAGCCGATGCGGAGACCCTTGCGATCGATCTCTGCAATTCCGGTGTCATGGCGATTGACGGCGAGGCTCTGCCGGGCCTTTTGTCGCGGCTCGACAACGCCAATTCCAAGGGCGAGTACTATCTGACGGATATCGTCGCCATCGCGGCTGCCGATGGGCGCAGCTCGGTCATGGCCGAGGCGCCGGAGGACTCCCTCCTCGGGATCGACAGCCGTGCCGATCTGGCAGTGGCCGAGGCCGAAATCCAGACCCGACTGCGGGCGAGGGCAATGGCCGCCGGTGTCACCCTGACCGATCCCGCCAGCGTCTTCTTCAGCCACGATACGGCGTTGGCGGAGGACGTGACGATCGGGCCGAATGTCGTCTTCGGTCCCGGCGTGCGCGTCGGCGCGGGCACCGAGATCCTGCCGTTCTGCCATCTCGAAGGGGTGGAGGTCACAGCGCGCGCGCGTATCGGCCCGTTCGCCCGCCTGCGCCCGGGCACGCGCCTCGGCGAGGGGGCACGCATCGGTAATTTCGTCGAGACCAAAGCGGCTGAGATCGCCGCCGGGGCAAAGGTAAATCACCTGAGCTATATCGGCGACGCCAGCGTCGGGGCCGCCAGCAATATCGGCGCCGGTACCATCACCTGCAATTACGACGGTTACGCCAAATACCGCACGGAGATCGGCGCCGGCGCTTTCATCGGTTCCAACACGGCCCTGGTGGCGCCGGTCAGCATCGGCGACGGTGCCATGGTCGGCGCCGGCAGCACGGTGACGAAGGATGTCGAAGGCGATGCGTTGGCAGTGGCACGCGGGCAGCAACGCAACGTTCCCGACGGCGCCGGGCGCTTTCGTCGCCAGCGCGAGGACTGAGCCATGTGCGGTATTGTCGGTGCCGTGGGCACGGCCGAGGCCACACCATTGCTTCTCGACGGTCTGCGGCGGCTGGAATATCGCGGCTACGATTCGGCCGGTATCGCCACGCTGGTCGATGGCGGCATCGAGCGCCGCCGCGCCGAAGGCAAGCTCCACAATTTGACCGCTGAGGTCGAGGCCGCGCCGCTCGCCGGCACCATCGGCATCGGCCACACCCGTTGGGCGACCCACGGCGCGCCCAATACAGACAATGCCCACCCCCATGCGAGTGAGCGGGTGGCGGTGGTCCACAACGGGATCATCGAGAACTTTCAGGCCTTGCGTGAGGAACTGAGCGCCGCCGGCCACGTATTCGAAACCGAGACCGATACCGAGGTAGTGGTCCACCTGCTGACCGACGCGTTGGACCGCGGCGCCAGCCCGGAAGAGGCGACCGCCGCCATGCTGGCGCGGGTCGAGGGGGCATTCGCTTTCGGCATCCTCTTCGCCGGCGAGGACGATCTCCTGGTCGGTGCCCGGCGCGGCAGTCCGTTGGCCGTGGGCTTCGGCGATGGCGAAATGTATCTCGGCTCCGATGCCATGGCGCTGGCGCCCCTGACGCGCCGTATCCTCTATCTGGAGGAGGGCGACTGGGCCGTCCTGCGGCGCGACGGCGCGCGTGTGCACGATGCCTCCGGCGCCGAGGTCGAACGCCCCATCCGCGAGACGGCGCTGACCGGCGCCGCCATCGGCAAGGGCAACCATCGCCATTTCATGCACAAGGAGATCCACGAGCAGCCGAGTGTCATCGGCGACACGGTGCACAGCTACTACAATCCTCTTGAGGATCGCGTGGTGCTGCCGCCGCTGTCGGCGGACCTGGCAGCCGTGGAGCGCCTGACCATAATCGCCTGCGGCACCTCGTTCTATGCCGCCCAGGTAGCGCGCTACTGGTTCGAGCGCTTTGCCCGCCTGCCGGTGGACATCGAT
>CAZKTK010000513.1:0-2417 GCA_964555535.1 uncultured Rhodospirillaceae bacterium | reverse complement strand
TTCGCGGTCGGCGGCGGCAACGTGCTGCAGATGGCCTGCGACCTGACCATCGCCAAGGAGTCGGCTGTCTTCCGCCAGGTCGGGCCGATGATGGGCTCGTTCGATGCGGGCTACGGCACCTGGTACCTGGAAGACCTGGTGGGCAAGAAGAAGGCGAAGGAGATGTGGTTCGCCAACCCGAAGATCAAGGCGCACGATGCGGAGGCCATGGGCCTGATCAATCGGGTGGTGCCGGACGATGCCCTGGCAGATGAGACCCGCACCTGGGCGTTGGAGATCGCCGACCGCGGCGCTTTCGCTCTGGCGTCCATCAAGGCGGCCTTCAATGCGCGCCATGGAGGCGTCTCGGGGCTGGCGCGCCTCGCCCATGACCTGTTGCTGCGGCAATATCTCGACGGCGAGGAGTCGGCAGAGCTCTCCGCCGCCTTCGCCGAGAAGCGCAAGCCCGATTCCTCGCGCTTCGGCCACTGATGCAAAGCCTGCACAGCGCGGAGGACCGCGCGCGCTACTACGAGCGGGGCCTGTGGCGCAACGAGACCTTTTACGATCTGCTGTTGCGCCATGCCGAGGCACGACCGGAGGCCCATGCCTTGCGCGATGGCCGGCGACGCCTGAGCTGGGGCGTGTTGCGCGCCTGGGTCGACGGAATCGCCGCCGACTTCGCGGCCCGCGGCCTGGGCCCCGGCGATCGCGTCTCGATCTGGCTCAAAAGCCGTGCCGAGGTGCTCGCCACCTTCCTCGCCTGCAATCGCCAGGGCATCGCCTGCAATCCGTCGCTGCATCGCACCCACACGGAACAGGAAGTTGCGACACTGCTGGAACGGCTCGGCGCAAGAGCGCTTGTTACCGATCGCGAGGGCTTTCGCCCCGATTGTCCGGGAATCGTGCTGACGCCCGATACCCTGGCCGGTCCCGGCGCAGCACCCGACAGGCCGCAAGCGGATCCGGATGCGGAATGCTACCTCGCCTTCACGTCAGGCAGCAGCGGGCCGCCGAAATGCGTCGCCCACTCCGCCAACACCATTCTCGCCAACACCCGCGACATGGTGCGCGACTGGGACCACGGCCCGGAGACGCGGATGCTGACCCTGAGTCCGCTCTCGCACCACATCGCCTGGGTCGCCGCGGGACAGTGGCTCGACTGCGGCTGCGAGCTGATCGTCAACGACCCGCCGGCGGGAACGTCGCAGTTCGATTGGCTACTCGAGACAGGCGCCACCTACGTCATGGGCGTGCCGACCCACGCCATGGACATCCTCGCCGAGCAGCACCGCCGCGGGCTCAAGACACTTGGTACGGTAAGTATCTTCTACATGGCAGGCTCACCGATCCCCCCGGCCGTGGCGGAGGCCTTCAGCGAACAGGGCATCGTACCCCAGAACGTCTACGGCATGACCGAAAACTCGTCCCACCAATACACCCATCCGAACGACGATTTCACAACGATTACAGCCACTTGCGGCCGCGGCGGCGCAGCCTACGAGGTGCGCATCTTCGACGCGAACGACGCCGACAAGGAAGTCCCCACCGGCGAGCGCGGCCAGATCGCCGGGCGCGGTGCCGCCTTGATGCTGGGCTATCTCGGCGACGCCAAAGCCAACCGCAATACCGACGGCTGGTTCCTCTCGGGCGACCTCGGCGTGCTCGACGACCGCGGTAACTTGAGCATCGTCGGCCGCCTCAAGGACCTCATCATCCGCGGCGGGCGCAACATCGCCCCGGCGCATATCGAGGCCCTCGCCGTACGCCATGGGGACGTGGAAAAGGCCGCCGCCTTCCCCGTGCCCGACGAGCGCCTCGGCGAAAAGGTCTGCCTCGCCATTCTCGGCACGACTGAGCCCGCCCCCCTGCTCGCCCATCTCGCCGAGCATGGCCTGTCACGCTACGACATGCCCGAATATTTCCTGCGCCCGGACACCTTCCCCCTCACCCCCAGCGGCAAGATCCTCAAGCGCGAACTGGTCGCCATGGTCGAGCGCGGCGAGTTGGAGCCGCTCCCCGTGCGCTGGAGGCCGGAGAATAGCTGAGAGGACAGAGATGGTGGTGCCGAGCGATTTCCACGTCAATCGGGCTGCCATAACCAACCCTCTTCGGGCACCTCAAGCCCGGCCATACGGAGGCCATCCGGGTAATTGCTGTTGCGCGCCGACGCGGCTTGCGGGCATGCGTCAAGAAAAGTTTGCCAGCTAAGGGTGGGCTTGACTCGCCTGGCCTCGCCGATAACGGCAGCAGCGTCGTCATGGCGCCCGAGATGGGCGAGCGCGCAAGCCATTCCCAGGTGGCACACAAAACTCGCGTTCGGGTGCCGACACGCCATGCGCGAATCTTCCAATGCACGCTCATATTCGCCGAGGTCGATATACGACCGAGGCCGTGTGGCAACGCGGTGGTGGGCGGTGCGGTGGTCTGCTTGGATT
>CAZKTK010000512.1:0-2422 GCA_964555535.1 uncultured Rhodospirillaceae bacterium | reverse complement strand
GCCTCGAGCTCGCGTGCCTCGCCGGCAAAGACCAGCGGCGGCGACTTGGCAAGCTGCGCCTCCGCGGCAGCTTTTGCTGCCTCGTCCTTGTAGATCGGCTGTTGCCGTATCTCGAAGTCGCGCCAGCTCTCGGGCGACCAAGGTCCCGACATGTCATCCTCCAGCGAATCACTTAAGCGGAATGGGGCGTATACACCCGGAAACCCGCCCAGGCCAAGCCTTTCCTGGGCAAATCCCGCACTTCGCCGACCGGCGAATTGCAGCGATCCTCGTCGCCCGCCCGCCAACAGTGGATTGAATACGCGCCTCAAGACGTAAAACCAACCTTCACCCAGGGCGCATCCCCGGACTCGCGAAGGCGGGCTTTACAGCGCTTCAATATACGCCGATACCGCGGCCATGGCCGGCGCCAAGGCTGGGTACTCCGCCTCGATGCCCTCCCAATCATCGGCCTTGCCTGCATGCTCAAGTCGCTCGCACAGATCTGCGAGAGTATCGGCGCCGATGGCACGCGAGGCCGATTTGAGCTTGTGTGCCGCCGCCCCGACAGCAGTAATCGAACGTGTGGCAACCGCGGCGTCGATCTCGGCAACGATCTCACGCGCCGGTTCCACATAGTCTTGCAGGATCTCCGCGATGAGTGAGGTGGTCGCCAAAGCTGTCGCGCAGGAAAACGGGATCGACGACCGCACTCTCGCATCTCGGCTCGTCAGGCGAGGCCCCGACGCTTTCCGCCTCGATGCCGCTGCCTTCGGGCATCCATTTCGCCAGGGTGGCCTTGAGTGCTGACATGGCCACGGGCTTGGCCAGAAAATCATCCATTCCCGAGGCATAGCAGCGTTCCACCTCGGTTTGCAGGGCGCTCGCCGTAATGGCCACAATGCGCGCCCGATCCGGCCTATCGATTTCATCAGCGCGGATCGCCGCTGTCAGCTCGAAGCCGTCCATGTTGGGCATGTGGCAATCGGTCAGCAGCAGCGCGTAGGGTTTGTCCCGCCACGCCGCCAAGGCGACCTCGCCATCCTCGGCAATATCGCAGGCAAAGCCGAGCGCTGCCAGCTGCCGGCGAATGACATCCTGGTTCGTCACATTGTCCTCGGCCAGCAAGATCAATTCGCCGCGGGCAAGCGCCTCCTCTGGCGTCGGCGGCTCGCGCCTGGGCAGGGCAGTGAGATCGATATCTGCCTCGATCTCTGGACTCGCACGGCCGACCGCAACCGCCACTGCCCGCTGCAGTCCCTGCCTGCGGATGGGATTGGCATCCACAAAAACCACATTCTCGAGAGTGTCGAGCGGGCCACCTTGGGCACTGCGCACGCGTGCCACCACAAGCCGCGGCCCCGCCGCGGCCACCTGCTCGGCAAGCGCCAGCGCCTGTTCGGTATCGCCGGTGTCGGCCAATACCACCACATCGACCGTGACATCATCGCCAATCTCCGCGGCCCCGCTGCTCTTCGCACCGGCATCGGCGAGCATGGCTTGGCAGGCGCGGCGCTCAGCCTCGCTGGCGACGGACAAACATCGAGGCCCTCTTCGTCTCGGATTTCCAAGCCGCTAAACCACCTAGCTGAATGACTTCAGCCTCTGTACGGTACTCGAATCTCGCCGCGCACTTGAGCGTCGCGCCAAAGCGCCAAATGCGCGCCATCTACAATATAGGTGCCGCCTAGTCACGAACGAGCCCATAAAGCATTCGTGAGCGATGGACGACCCGAACCGGTTCACGCCTCGCTGCCGGACGACAGCGGCGGCTCGGCCAGCGGAACCTCGAACCAGAACGTGCTGCCTTCGCCGAGCGTGCTCTCGAAATCGAGCGTGCCGCCCATGCTCTCGATGAGCTGCCGGCTGATGGTCAAACCGATTCCCGTGCCCTCGATCTTCGATGCCTCGGCCCCAAGGCGCGAGAACGGGCGAAATACCTCGCCATGCTTGTGGGAAGCAATGCCCGGGCCGGTATCGCTGATGCTGATGCGCAACATGGCATTGCCGGTGGCCCTTGCGGATACTGCCACCGATCCCTTGTCCCGGTTGTATTTCACCGCGTTGGACAGAACGTTGAGCAAGACCTGCTTGAGCCGGCTCGGATCGGCCCTCACGAAGTTCGGCGAGGCAACCGCCGCATCCAAGGTGATGGCAATATCGCGCTCCGCGGCCATTTGCTGGACAAGTATCAGGCTCTCCTGGACGGCTTTCGCCATATCCGTCGATTCCAGCGATACCGAGAGCTGACCCGACTCCACTCTGGCCAAGTCGAGAACGTCGTTGACCAATCCCAGGAGATGCCGGCCACCATCGAGGATCTGCTTGATGTGGCCCATCTGTTCCTTGCTGAGTGGCCGATCGGGATAGTCCCGCAATAATTGGGTAAACCCAAGAATGGCATTGAGCGGCGTGCGCAGCTCGTGGCTCATCGACGACAGAA
>CAZKTK010000511.1:0-2423 GCA_964555535.1 uncultured Rhodospirillaceae bacterium | reverse complement strand
CGAGAGGAGCTTTCGCGCTTCCAGAGCGAGGCACCGTGCGAGGCCTGCACCGGCTATCGCCTCAAGCCGGCGGCCCTGGCCGTCAAGGTCGGCGGCTGCCATATCGGCGAGGTCGCGGAACGCTCCATCGGCGCTGTCGCCACATGGTTCCGGGAACTGGAGCCGACCCTCAGCGACAATCAGCGCGAAATTGCCCACCGGGTGCTCAAGGAGATCACCTTGCGGCTCGGCTTCCTGGTGGATGTTGGGCTGGATTATCTGACCCTGTCGCGCAATTCCGGCACCCTTTCCGGCGGCGAAAGCCAGCGCATCCGCCTCGCCTCGCAAATCGGCTCGGGTCTCACCGGCGTGCTCTACGTGCTTGACGAGCCCTCGATCGGGCTCCACCAACGGGACAATGCCCGCCTCTTGGCGACCTTGGAAAACCTGCGTGATCTCGGCAATACGGTGATCGTGGTCGAGCATGATGAAGACGCGATTCGCGATGCCGACCATGTCATCGACATGGGACCGGGCGCGGGCGAGCATGGCGGCCAGGTGGTCGCCGAAGGCACACCCGACGATATTCTTGCCAATAGCGCGAGCCTGACCGGGCAATACCTGTCAGGGCGCCGCAAGATCCCCGTTCCCGAACAGCGCCGCGACAGCGCCCGCCACCTCACCGTCATCGGCGCCTGCGAGAACAATCTGCAGGACGTTACCGTCTCGATCCCGCTAGGCACCCTGACCTGCGTCACCGGAGTCTCGGGCAGCGGCAAGTCCAGCCTGATCGTCGACACCCTCTACCCAGCGCTGGCCAGGCGCATCAGCCGAGCCCGCATGCATCCGGGCGTTCACGAGGCCATCGAGGGCATGGCCTATCTGGACAAGGTGGTGGACATCGACCAGTCGCCCATCGGGCGCACGCCGCGCTCGAACCCGGCCACCTATACCGGCTGCTTCACGCCAATCCGCGACTGGTTCGCCGGCCTGCCCGAATCGAAAGCGCGCGGCTACAAGCCGGGGCGCTTCTCGTTCAACGTCAAAGGTGGGCGCTGCGAGGCCTGCCAGGGCGACGGCGTCATCAAGATCGAGATGCACTTCCTGCCGGATGTCTACGTCACCTGCGACACCTGCCACGGCGCCCGCTACAACCGCGAAACCCTGGAAGTGCTGTATCGCGACAAGTCGATTGCCGGCGTGCTCGACATGACCGTGGAGGAAGCCGCCGACTTCTTCAGCGCCGTGCCGGCCATCCGCGACAAGCTGGAGACCCTCAAACGCGTGGGTCTGGGCTATATCCGCGTCGGCCAGCCGGCGACGACGCTCTCGGGCGGCGAGGCGCAACGGGTGAAGCTCGCCAAGGAGCTCTCGCGCCGGGCCACAGGCAAGACCCTCTATATCCTCGACGAACCCACCACGGGCCTGCATTTCGAGGACATCCGAAAATTGCTCGAAGTGCTCCACGCCCTGGTCGAGACCGGCAACACGGTGGTGGTCATCGAGCATAACCTAGAGGTTATCAAGACCGCCGACTGGATCATCGACCTCGGCCCCGAAGGCGGCGACGGCGGCGGTCGCGTGGTCGCCGAAGGCACGCCCGAAGACGTGGCCGCAACCCGGGAAAGCTATACCGGCCAGTACCTCGCCCGGCCACTAGGGGTGAAGCGAAAGAGCGGACGAAAGCGGAAGAAGGCGTCGTGACCGCACCCACCGTTCAGCCCGGTGAGCCGGCGCCGGAATTCGATCTGCCGCTGGTGGTGTCGGACGAGAGGGCGACGCTGGCCGACTATCGCGGGCGGGCGCATCTGTTCCTGGTGCTGCTGCGGAGTTTCGAGTGTCCGTTCTGCCGGCGCCAGCTGGCGGCGCTCAAGCATACGGCGACGGCATTGCAAGACCTCGGCGTAGAGACCTTGGCCGTCACCACGACGGCGCTGGAGGCGTCGCGCCGCTATACGCGCTACCGCCCGCCCGGCCTGCCGCTGGCCTCGGATGCAAGCCTCGGCATTTCACCGCGCCTATCGCGTGCCGATCTATCGCATCGATAACGACGCGCCCATGCAGTGGCCGGTGACGGTCAGCGACTCCGAGATCATCCAGGTCACGCTCAATACGGGCCCTGATGTGCCGGTGCCCATGAGCCTCCTGGACGCGGGCCTGCGCCTTGATGCCGAAGACGAATTCGTGGTGATCGAGACCGACGAGGAAGGCCCGCCCGACGACCTCTCGCCGCTGGTCAGCTACTTTCTCATCAATCGCGATGGCATCGTGCGATGGGTCGAGGTCAACGCCTACGACGATCCGGCGGAATACGCCCAGCATCCCGGCACGGCCGATATCCTCGCCGCCGCGGAGACCCTCAAAGTGCAATGAAACAAAGAAAGGCGGCACTAGAGCGTTTCACAATTTGAGGGAATCGCAATTGGGATTCCCGTTTGTCTTGG
>CAZKTK010000510.1:0-2434 GCA_964555535.1 uncultured Rhodospirillaceae bacterium | reverse complement strand
TACGACGAGGCCAACTTGAGCAATTAGTGGCCATGATGCTGGAGTGCTAGGGCCAACGTCGGGTATCAGAATATGACTGACGGCATGAGACACATAGCTATCGTCGGAATATTTTCCATTTTCATCGTCCCTGCCCAGGCCGACATCTCCGGTCGTGCCACGATCATCGACGGAGACACGATCGAGATTCGAGGCGAGCGCATCCGTTTGGACGCCATCGATGCGCCTGAGAGCAACCAGACATGCGAGGCCAATGGGCAACCGTGGCGCTGTGGCCAGCAAGCCGCCTTGGCCTTGGCCGACAAGATCGGTGCCGCCAACGTCACCTGTGCCGACCGAGGGACCGATCGTTTCGACCGCACACTGGCCATCTGCTATCTCGCCGAACTGGACCTAAACGGCTGGATGGTGGGCGAAGGCTGGGCTTTGGCGTATCGGTACTATTCGACTGAATACGTTCCGCAGGAGGACGCAGCCCGCGCCGCCGGCAACGGCACGTGGCGCGGGCGGTTTGTGCCGCCTTGGGACTGGCGCCGCGGCGTGCGCCTTGCTGATACCGAGCCACCGGGCGACTGCGCCATCAAGGGCAACATCAACCGCGACGGCGAGCGCATCTATCACGTGCCCGGTGGCAGGGACTACGATAGGACGCGCATCAGCCCTGAAAAGGGTGAGCGGTGGTTTTGCACCGAGGCAGAGGCACGTGAGGCGGGTTGGCGGTCGGTGTATTAAAGCTCACGCCGTGTTAACTTGCCGCATCGTTTCGGGAGAATGCCAGGATGCCCGGATTCGGACGCAAGAACGCCAGGGAGACGCTGCTTCGTGCAATTATGATCCACACCGCCATTGAGGTCTTGTCCAAGGAGTCCGACCCAAGCCACGTGCTCTTCTCTCAGGACTTAAACAACATACTGGCCAGTGTGATCCGAGAGCAGGAGGTAGAACTCAGCGCATCGGAGTTCAGGTATGTTATCGCCGCCAGAGATGCGATGGCGGCAGTGCCGTTCGGGATGTAGCGCACCAAGACCCGCAATCTGCCGGTGTCGGGCGGATTTGGTACTGTTGAGTATGACGACGGAGGAAACGGTGAAAACAGAAGTCATCGAGTGGGTGGAGCTTGCCAACCAAGTCGTGCTCATCGCGGATGGAAGCGGCAAAATGCTTTTCCATGATCTTACGACCTGCCGTGACTACTCGCCCTTCGCCACGCCCATGACCGGCGCAGGCGCGCCCGAGACCACGGCGCTGCTGCTCAACGGTGCGATAGCGCAGGGTTTCGGCAAGGGTGGCTGCGAGCTGCAGGAGAGTGCGGCGACATTGCCGAAATATGTCTTCAACCTTGTCGGCGCGTATCACAATTCTCGGCGTACGCCGGGGCATTTCCGCCAGGCGGCGGCACGGCTCCGGGAGATCGGACGGGACGAGATCGCAGACTATCTCGAGCGGCACGCGATCGAGGAGACGGGTCACGATCGTCTCGTGATCAAGGACCTGCGTGCCCTGGGTTTGCCGGCGGAGAGCATTCTCGAAGGCCTGGTGCCGACGGGTGTCAGGCCGCTCAACGCATATTTCGACGGCCTCGCGGCGGACGACTACCCCATCGGCGTCATTGGCTATTCCTACTGCTTCGAGTCCACCGCCGCGCTGAATGAAGAGGCGGAAGTGAAGGCCTTGCAGGCGCTCTGTCCCGAGGGCATCGACGCCTCGCGCTTCCTGCGCACCCATTCGGGGCTCGGCAGCGAGGTCGATCACGTCGTGGACATGATCGACGTTATCGCGTCGCTCCCCGCGGACGACCGCACCAGGATCGTGCGGGCGACCTACGAGACGGCCAAGCTGATCGCCGACTGCCTGCGGAGTGAAGGCGACATGACCGACGCGGACATCCTCGCCCAACTCTCAGCCGTCGCAGGCGAGCAAATCCGCCTCGACGCATAGAGCGTTTCATACGCTCTTGACGAACCCGTGTGCCGACTGCCGCGGCCACCCCATTGCATCCTCGCGCGCCCTCTTAGAGAATGCGCGCCATGGCGCAGGTAGCAGAGACAGTGGCGGCCGCAGAGGTGGGGCGGGCGTTCGATTTGGTTTCGGAGTTCGCGCCTGCGGGGGACCAGCCGCAGGCGATCTCCGAGCTTGTCTCGGGCCTGCGCGCCGGCGAGCGCGACCAGGTGCTGCTCGGCGTCACGGGCTCGGGCAAGACCTTCACCGTCGCCCACGTGGTGCAGGAGCTGGCGCGGCCCACCCTCATCCTCGCGCCCAACAAGACGCTGGCCGCGCAGTTGTACGGCGAGATGAAGGCGGTCTTTCCCCATAACGCGGTCAACTACTTCGTCTCCTATTACGACTACTACCAGCCGGAAGCCTATGTGCCGCGCACCGACACCTATATCGAGAAGGACGCCTCGGTCAACGAGCAGATCGACCGCATGCGCCA
>CAZKTK010000509.1:0-2439 GCA_964555535.1 uncultured Rhodospirillaceae bacterium | reverse complement strand
CGGCGCCCAGCCCGGCAGAGATGCTGGCCCAGGCGCGCAATATGACCACGCTGCAATTGTTCGACACGGGCGACATGGGGGCGACGCTGGTCGCCGCCCGCGAGGCCGCCCGCGCCAATGCCGATGCGCTCGGCGAAGGCCACGAGCAGACCGCGGCGGCGCGTTTCAACCTTGCCATGGTGCTGTCGCTGACCGGCTCCTATGAAGAGGCCGAGAGCCTGCACCGACAGGCGCTGGCGGCGCGGCGCGCGATCCCCGGCGGCGAGGAAGGGGTTGCCGACAGTCTCCTGGCGCTCGGACAGATGAACCGCAACCGCGGTCATTACACCGATGCCGAGACCCAGATATTGGAGGCATTGACCCTGCGTGAGGCCCTGCACGAGGGATCGAACAACTTTCCCGTGGCGCAAGTTCACGATGAGCTCTCAAGGCTCTATCGCGTGCAGGACCGCTTCGCCGAGGCGGAAGAGCACCAGCTCGTGGCGATGCGCGCCTTCGAGGTCAATCTTGGCCCGAGCCACCCGCTGGTCGCGGACAGGGTTCGCGAACTGGCGCTGATTCACCACAATGCGCGCGCCTACGACAAGGCCGAATCCTATTATCTGAGAGCCTATTCCATCGTCGACTCCGCGTATGGGCCGGTGGCGGTTCCAACCGCGCGGGCGCTCGGCAACCTGGCGGCGCTGTACCACGACAAGCAGGATATCGAGCGGGCTCGCACCTATTACGACCGCAGCCTGGAGGCAAAGCGCGCGGCGCTCGGCAAAAGCCATCCGGAAGTCGGCGTCACCTTGCGCGACCTCGGCCGGCTCGAGCTCGAGGCGGGCAACCGCGACAAGGCCGAGGATCTGCTCAACCAGGCCGTGGCGCTGTTCGAGACCGCCTTGGGCCCCGACACGCGGGCGGTTGCCGGAACCTTGGGCAGGCTGGCGGAGCTTTATCTTGCCGACTCGCGCTTAGGCGAGGCGGAAGACTTGCTGACGCGCGCGCTGGCAATCTGGGAAAGCGCGCTCGACCCGCGGCACCCGGCGGTGGCGCGGGCGCTTTCGAGTCTGGCCATGGTGCATATGCGCCAGGAGCGCTTCGGCGAGGCGGCGGCATTGCAGGCCCGTGCGGCGACAATTCTTGAAGATGCGCTGGGTGATGAGCACGCTGATGTCGCCACGGCCTTGGCAAATCTGGCAGCCGCACGGCAGAGTGAAGGAAAACGCGACGAAGCGCGCGCACTCTACGCCCGTGCGCTTGCCATCCGCGAGGCGGTATTGCCGCCCGACCATGCGCTGATCGGTGTTGCGCGAGAGGCACTGGCGGCGCTCGATGAAAACGACAGCGAGGGAGGAGACCCATGAAGCTTTATATGCATCCCGTGTCCACGACCTCTCGTCCGGTCCTGTTGTTCATGGCCGACAACGCCATCGAGGCCGAAAATGTCGTGATCGACCTGATGGCCGGCGAACACATGTCCGAGGCCTTCGGCGAAATCAATCCCAACCATCTTGTGCCGGTCTTGGAGGATGGCGACTTTCGCCTCACGGAAAGCTCGGCGATCCTCAAATACCTGGCCGACAAGATTGGATCGCCCGCCTATCCGAAAGACCTGCAGGCCCGCGCCAAGGTCAATGCCGCGATGGATTGGCTCAATGCCGATTTCTATCGGGATTGGGGCTATGGCTTGGTCTATCCGCAGATCTTTCCCCACCACCAGCGCCAAAGCGACGGAGCGCAGACCGCCACCATCGACTGGGCACGCGAGCGTTCGCGCGGCCGCCTGGATGTTCTCGACAGGGATTGGATCGGTCCGAACCAAGCCTATCTCTGCGGCGACGATGTCACCATCGCCGACTACTTCGGCATGGGCATCTTTTCGCTGGGCGAGGTGGTGCGCTGCGACCTTTCCGCCTATCCCAATGTAGGGCGCTGGATCGCCAACATGAAAAGCCGGCCGAACTGGGATTCGGTAAACGAGGTCTTCTACGGCTTCGTCGCCTCGGTCAAGGAGCAGCCCTTCATCGGGCTCTAAATCGGCTCCGGCACGGGCACGTTCACCTCCGCAAGCGTGGCGCAAATGCGCGCCCAGACGGCATCGTCGACGGGGATGCCGCTCGTCTTGCGCTCGGCACGGTTGGCGGCCTCGAAATCGCCGGGCATTTGTACACTGGGATCGCCATCGGCCACGGGACTGTCATGGAGATAGCTGATGAAGCGCGATAGCGCGTCGGCATAGTCGGCCTCGGCGATGAAGGCTTGCGGGTCGATGGCGATGTGGAAGGTGCCGTTGTTGAGGCGATCCGGGTCGTGGTTGATGGCCGTGCCCGAGCCGCCGAGCAGGCCGGCGAAGAGATCGATCATCACCGCCAGGCCGAAACCCTTGTGGCCGAACAGCATGCCACCGAGGGGCAACACGGCGCCGCCGTCCCGCAGGAAGGTCTCGGGGTCGCC
>CAZKTK010000508.1:0-2448 GCA_964555535.1 uncultured Rhodospirillaceae bacterium | reverse complement strand
CCATCGAAGGTGAGTTTGGGAGTCATCCGGGGAATGTCGGTTGACATATGCGCGCCAACTGGGCGACGAATGGTGGCACATCCCCCATATGCAGGTGGCCGCGATCTTGGCGCATTTGGGCCGCGACGCGGAAGCGCGCGAGGCGCTCGACCGCGCTTTGGAAATTGAGCCCGACCTCCTCGAAACCTTCTGGCCTGAGATTCGCTTTTTCTTCGCCGTCCCGGCCACTGACGCCATGGTGGAAGATTTCGCCGCCGGCCTGCGCAAGGCAGGCCTCGCTATTCCGCCAGAGCCCGTGGAAGTGCAATAACCTGACCCCACGCGGGATTCAGACCCGCGCTCCATGCGTGGCAGATCCCTTACCCCCAATCACCTCCCCCTGTTTCGCCTGCCGCATTCTGCGCTATGATGCGCCGTCGCGCGTAACGCCCTGCGTCTTTCCGGGGGGGCCGGGAAGTAATGACGGGACGGCGCGCCGAGGGAGGATGGGTCATGCAGCGTTCGCAGCTTTCACGCCGTCGTTTCCTGAAAACCGGTGCCGCCGCGGCCGGGCTTGTCGCCGGCGCGCCCTATATCAAGGCGGGGCATTCCGCCGGCTCGCTCTCGCTTGGGGTCTGGGACCATTGGGTGCCGGGCGCCAACGAGGTGCTGGAGCGCATCTGCACCGACTGGGGCGCCGCCAACAATGTCGAGGTGCGGGTCGATTTCATCACCTCCATCGGCAACAAGCTGCTGCTGACCGCCCAGGCCGAGACCCGTGCCGAGACCGGCCACGATGTCTACTCCGTGCCGCTGTGGCTCGCGTCCATGTTCACCAACAGCCTGGAGCCCATGGACGACGTCATGGCCGAGGCCATCTCGCAGAACGGCGAGCCCGCCAGCATTGTCGAGCATCTGACGCGCTTCGACGGCGTCTGGCGCGCGGTCCCCGCCCCCACCGGATCACTCACCTATGCCCAGGCCTCGCGCGTCGATCTGTTCGCCCAGCATGCGGGCATCGACCTGCAAGCCATGTTCCCGGCCAACGGCCAGCGCGATGCAGCCCTGGTCGACAGCTGGACTTTTGACGCCTTCCTCGATGCGTCGGCCAAGCTGGGTGCGGCCGGGCACGGCTTCGGCGCGCCGATCGCCGTCACGCCCGACGCGACGCAATGGCTGGCGATGATTTTCAACGGTTTCGGGGCGGTGATGATTGACGAGGAGGGCGAGATCCAGGTCGATTCCGACGAGACCCGCATGGCCCTCGAATACCTGTCACGGCTGGTGCCCCACATGCCGGAAGGGGTCTATGCCTGGGACGATGCGGGCAACAACCGCTGGCTCATCTCGGGCACGGGCTCGTGCATCTTCAACCCGCCGAGCGCCTGGGCCGTAGCCAAGCGCGACAACCCGGATGTGGCGGCGCAGATCTGGTATCACGACACGCCGAAAGGCCCGCAAGGCCGCTTCCGCCCCACCGCACCGTTCTTCTGGGGCGCCTGGAACTTCTCCGAGAACATCGGCGCCGCCAAGGCTCTGCTGCTGCACATGAACAGCGCCGAGGTGGTGACGCAGATGCTCAAGGCCTCCCAGGGCTTCGACCTGCCGCTCTATCCCAAATGGCACACCACCAACACCGTGTGGGACGACGCCTCGCCGCCGGACGGGGTGCTGCACAACTATCCTGTCCTCGGCGACGAGATCCAGATGGTACCGGGCCTGCCGGCGCCAGCGTCGATGGCCTCGCAGATCACCACGCAAGGGCTTTTCCCCAATCTCGTGGCGCGGGTCACCCAGGCCGGCGAGAGCATGGACGACGCCATCTCCTGGGCCGAGAACGAGCTGGAAGGCTATCAGCGCGGCTAGGTTTATGGTGACAACCACGGCAGCGGAATCGAAGGTCACGGTCGCGCCGCACGGCGGCGGCTTCAAGCGATTCCTCAAGAAGAAGTCCACCGTCGGCGTGCTCATGTGCACTCCCCTGCTGGCGGTGATCATCGGGCTGGTCGCCTATCCGGCGGCCTATTCGATGTTCCTCGCCACGCTCAACAAGGCCGAGACCAAGTTCGTCGGCTTCGACAACTTCCTCTTCCTGTTCAAGCGCGACACCTTCTGGATGGTGGTGCAGCAGTCGATCACCTTTGCGCTGATCGCCGTGTTCTTCAAAGCCCTGATCGGGCTCATCGCGGCCCACGCGGTCAACGTGCTGCCGGCCAAGGGCCAGCGCAAATGGCGCGGCATGCTCTTGATCCCCTGGGTCATACCGCCGGCGCTCGGCACCCTCGGCTGGTGGTGGCTTTTCGAGCCCACCTACAGCTCGATCAACTGGCTGCTGCAGGAATTCGGAGGGGCCGCCGTCCCCTGGCTCAGCGACCGTTTCTGGGCGCGCTTCTCGGTGATCTTGGTCAATGTCTGGTTCGGCGCGCCGTTCTTCCTGATCATGTATCTGGCGGCGCTCAAGTCGATCCC
>CAZKTK010000507.1:0-2449 GCA_964555535.1 uncultured Rhodospirillaceae bacterium | reverse complement strand
CGACGGGCTCCTAACCGACGGCAAAAATCATCCCGGTCAAGTGATCGCGTATGGTAGAAATATGCTCTAGAGTCCCTTCTCCACCACCAAGCGTTCGAGCGTGTCGAGGGCCGCCTGCATGCTCTCTATTCCGGGGACATATTCCGGCATATTCTGGGGACAGCATACTTAAATCAAATGTTCGATATAAGTATACTGTCCCCTCAATAAACTGCATCAGGCATGGTCTCTACTGAGCCATGAACGCACGGCGCCCTACAGTCCCTTCTCCACCACCAAACGCTCGAGCGTGTTGAGAGCCGCCTGCATGGTTTCGCGCGACCAGCCGGCGGATGCCGCGCCGATCTCGCCGCGGATCTCGGCCTCGTTGCGGATCATGCTGCGCCCGACGGAGCTGGAGAAGAACGCGATCAGGGCATCGAGCTCTTCCTCGCTGAAGCGGGCGTCGTAGATCGGCGTTAGAATCTCGAAGAAGTCCGGCATGGCGGCATCGATCTGCGCCGCGAGCGCCGCCTCGATCTCGGAAGCGTCCTCGGGGCCGACGCTCGGTGCCAGCAGACGCAGGCGGTCCTGCAGCGCCACCAGCATCTTGTTGCGGCCGTTGCGCAGCTCGACCGCGAGGCCCGAGAGCGTCATCAAGTAGACGATCTTGCCGTCCTTGCCGAGCTCGGCTGCGCTCGCAGCACCGGCGTTGAGCGCGCGCGCCTGCAGGTAGTCGGCAAGGCAGCGGCGCGTCATCTCAAGCCAGAACTCGCTCGCCTGCTCCTGCTTGATCTGGGTCACCGCGCGCGGGCAGACATGCACATGCCCCCCATGGTCGGGAAGCGTATCGGGCGCCGGCGCCGCGTCAGGCGAGAGCGCAATGGCGAAGTTCATGTCGACGTGGCAGAGCCCTTCCTGCGGGCCGGGCATGGCGAGCCCGTCGAGATCGATGCGCAGGCCCGCATCCTCGACCAAAGCCATATCGGCGGCGCCGAGGATCTCCGCCACCCGCTGCCGCCACGTCTCGGCATCGGGCCGGCAGGACGGATCCATGGCATCGGGAACGGCTTCGAGGGTCGCGGTATTCGCCTGCCAGGCGGAGACCGGGTCGTCGGCAAGGGCGGGCATGGCCAGCAAGCCAAGGCCGGCGGCAAGGCGCAGAATTTTCATATTTTATACCGTGGCCGTCGCCAGCACGCGGTCGGGCGGCGCGTGACCGTCGACGAAGGTCTTGATGTTGACGATCACTTTCTCGCCCGAATCGGTGCGGCCTTCGAGGGTCGCCGAGCCCATGTGGGGCAACAGGACCACGCTCTCCAGCTCCAAAAGCTTGGGGTTTACCGCCGGCTCGTGCTCGAAGACGTCGAGCCCGGCACCGGCCAGCTTGCCCTCGCGCAGCATGCGCGTCAGCGCCGCCTCGTCGATGACCTCGCCACGCGAGGTGTTGACGATATAGGCGTGCGGCTGCAATTGCCCCAGCCGTCTGGCCGAGAGCAGATGGTAGGTGGCCGGCGTATGCGGGCAATTGACCGAGATGATGTCCATGCGCGCCAGCATCTGGTCGAGGCTCTCCCAATAGGTGGCCTCGAGTTCGTGCTCCAGCGATTCGGGCACCCGGCGACGGTTGTGATAGTGGATCGAGACGCCGAAGCCGCGGGCGCGCCGGGCCACGGCGGTGCCGATGCGACCCATGCCGATGATGCCGAGCCGCTTGCCCCAGATGCGCCGCCCGAGCATGGAGGTCGGGCCCCAGCCTTCCCAGTTGCCGGAGCGCATCAGGCGCTCGCCTTCCGCCAGTCGCCGCGGCACCGACAGGATCAGCGCCATGGTCATGTCGGCGGTGTCTTCGGTGAGCACGCCGGGGGTGTTGGTGACAGTGATGCCGCGGGCATGGGCGCTGGCCACGTCGATATGGTCGACGCCGGCGCCGAAACTGGCGATCAGCTTGAGGCGCTCGCCCGCCTGCGCGATCATTCCCGCATCGATACGATCCGTAACGGTCGGCACCAGCACGTCGGCCTCGGCCATGGCCGCCTGCAGGGCATCGCGGTCCATCGGCGTGTCGTCATGATTGAGCTTGGTGTCGAACAGCTCCATCATCCGCGTCTCGATGACCTCGGGAAGTTTGCGCGTGACCACGACGAGTGGCTTGTTTCGGGGCATCGGGAACTCCGGAGCTTTGAACCGGGCTTGTTTATACCAGGGCGCGCGCTTGCGCTATAGTGGCGTCGAATCATGCGCTTCTTACCCCTCATTCTTACGCTTTTCTGGATGGCGCCGCCCCTGGCGGCGGAGACCGGGCTGCCGCTGCCGCGCTTCGTCAGCCTCGGCGCGGAAGAGGTGAACCTGCGAACAGGCCCCGGCCTGCGCTATCCCGTGGCCTGGGTGTTCGTGCGCGAGGACATGCCGGTGGAGATCGTCGCCGAGTTCGAGCAATGGCGCCGGGTGCGCGACTTCGAGGGCGCCG
>CAZKTK010000506.1:0-2452 GCA_964555535.1 uncultured Rhodospirillaceae bacterium | reverse complement strand
TAAAGAACGCGAGCCAACGCCCAGTGAGACCAACCGGAAGTAGGGTCGAGTTCGATGGCCTTTTCCGCGTAGGTCAAGGCCCTATCTAACGCCGGCGTCAGCTCCGGCTGCTTATTGAGCCCGAATACCAGCTCATCGGTGATAATGGCAGCCAAGACCACGTTTGCCTGTGCGTAGTCTGGGTCCTTTGAAATCACGCGCTCTAGACAGGTGCGTGCGGCCAGATGTGCATCGGGGGTAACTACCCGCCAATACTCCATTCCACGCATCACGCATTCGTAGCTTGCCAAATCCGCCGGCGCTTTACGTGCCGACGCCTCTGCAACAGCCATGGCGATGACACTATCAGCGCTTGCAATGGCGCCGACCACGCGCTCGGTAATCTCGTCCTGGATTTCGAATACACTACCCGCCGTCAAGTCGCGGTCATACGTCTCCGCCCAGAGGTGCGTGCCGTCTTTCGCATCTAGCAGCTGGGCAATGACGCGGATGTCGTTTTCCGACCTGCGCACGCTGCCTTCGAGGACGTAGGTGGCGCCAAGCTCTTCAGCGACCGTGCGCACGTCCACGTTCTCGCCCTGATACTGGAACGACGAGTTGCGCGCGATCACGCCGATATCGGGAAAGCGGGCGAGGCGCGTGATGATGTCCTCGGCAATGCCGTCGGCGAAGAACTGGTGACCGACATCCGCGCTCATGCCGTCAAACGGTAGCACGGCAATGATGGGGCGGGTGGGAGCTTCGTCGGCGAACAAGCCGGCCTTCTCTAGACTGCCCATCGCATCGACCACAGCCGCTTCGGATTTCCACCACATTCCCAAGAAACCGGTCGGATCATCCCTGAACGCCGGGTTAAGCCGATTGAGCTCCGCCACGGCCTCCTTTGCGGTCTCCGCGTTGCCGAGCTGCGCATGGATGGCTGCAAACCAAAAGTGACTATAGAAGAACCCAGGCATGTTGATTCTTCGCGCGTATTCCAGGGCCGTGTCGTAATCTCGATTGAGATAGTGATGGTATACGATCGGGTACCAGTACCAGCCGGGATGAGCCGGGTTCAGCTGAATGGCCTTCTCCATCAGCGCCAATCCCCGCTCCCGGTCCCCCGCATATATGAATCTAATCGCTAGTGCTGCAATAACTTCAGTATCATTGGGATTGAGCTCCAGCGCCCGTTCCGCATCCAGAGTGAATTGTTCCAGGTCGTTCTTGAAGAAGCTGACATTGGCAAGTTGAAAGTAGCCGAGTTGACTCGTTGGATTAAGATCAACAGCTTTCCGAGCCGCTTCGTTTGCCAAATCGAGTGGATTGGGCGGGCCGTCATATCCAGACCAATATTGGTCCACATACGTATAGGCGAGGTTCGACCATGCGTCGGAATAGTCGGGATTCTCTCGGACTGCCTGTTGAAGGCAGGTTTTCACGTTAGCGTGTTTTTCTGGCGTCATGAAACGCCGGTACTCATAGGCCAACAGGATACAATCATAGGACCGCAGATCACTCGGCGGTCTTCTCCTAACACCTTCGATTGCATTTCTGTTGATGGCGCCGTGAGCATCGCCCAGACGGGACACGATCTGAGTGGTGATGGCGTCCTGAACATCGAACAGGTTTTGCGGTGTCAGCGTTGCCTCGTAGTTTTCGGACCAAAGATGAGATCCATCATCGGCGTTGAGCAACTGCGCAGTGACACGCACTTGGTCTCCAGCTTTGCGAACACTGCCTTCGACAACGTATTGAGCGCCAATCTCGTCTGCGATCACACGGACGTCGACGGCACGACCCTTGAACTGGAAGGTGGAATTGCGCGCCAACACCCGAAGAGTCGGAAATTGAGATAGGCCCGCGATGATGTCCTCGGCCAGGCCATCACCAAAGAAGTCCTGCTGCGGGTCACCGCTCATATTGTCGAACGGCAGGACAGCAACGGCAGGGCCTGTTGGCATGGCCAAGATCGGGTCCTCCGGCTCCACGGTCGCCACATCGGGCAAAGACCCTTCATGTTCCGCTGGCCACAAGAACGCGACGATGAGCGCCAGCAGGGCCACTGCCGCACCGGCCAGGATGAGCCGCCCGCGCTTCGGCGCTGTCGGCGCGCGCTCGCCCTCCGCCAACACCAGATAGGCGCGCACGGGCTCGGCGATGTTCTTGACCTCTTGCTCGCCGAGGAAATGGTAATTGAGCCCGTGCCGTCCGCGGATGCTGTCGTGTACCGAGCCCGAGACGACGATGCGCCCGGGCTCCGCCAGCCCTTCGAGGCGCGCCGCGACGTTGACGCCGTCGCCATAGACCGTGCCGTCGGCCTTCTCGCGGATGTCGCCGAGGTGCAGGCCGATACGGAAGAGCATGGTGCGAGCCTCGGGCACGCCGGCGTTGATCTCGCCAAGCCGCGCCTGGATCGCGCTCGCCGCCAGCGCCGCGCCTTCCGTGGTCTCGAAGACCGCCAGCACGCTGT
>CAZKTK010000505.1:0-2459 GCA_964555535.1 uncultured Rhodospirillaceae bacterium | reverse complement strand
CCCATTTACTAGAAAGACTTAGACTTGACGGTTTGGTCTCGCTTTGGCAACCTCGCGGGATCGAATAAGGGATTTTGGGAGAATAGCGGCGGCCTGTCGCAGTGCCCACAGGTTGATAATGGGGCTGAAGCGATGGACGCGCATCGGGTAAGCGGGCACGTGTTATGACCAAATCCGAGTTGATCCAGGCTCTGGCCCAGGACAATCAGGACAATCCCCGTCTGTATCACCGTGATGTAGAGCGCATCGTCTCGACGGTGTTCGATGAGATCTCCGATGCCTTGGCGCGGGGCGATCGCGTCGAATTGCGCGGTTTCGGTGCCTTTTCGGTCAAGGAGCGCGCGGCGCGTATCGGTCGCAATCCGCGCACCGGCGAATCCGTGACGGTGCCCGAGAAATACGTGCCGTTTTTCAAATCCGGCAAGGAGCTGCGCCAGCGGGTCAACGAGGCGTGAGCCGGACCCTGCCGTGACGCTCTTGTGGCGCGCTGTCGCGCTGATCTTTGCGGCGCTGGCCATCGCGTTCGCCGTTGCCAATCGCCAGCCCGTGACCGTCTCCCTGTCGCCGATCCCGGCTAGCGTGGAACTGCCGCTTTATCTTCTCGTCCTCGGCGCCCTGGCGCTCGGTGCCGTCATGGGCGGCACCGGCAATTGGCTCGCCGGGGGCGGCGGTCGGCGGGCGGCGCGGGCGAAGCGCCGCCACGCTGCGGCGCTCGAGCGCGAGGTGGTGGCGCTGCGCGAGGGCCGTGCGCTGGCGGACCCCAAGCGCGACGTGTCTTGATATTGCCGCCAAGTAGCAGGATGTGCTACGCCCGCCAAGGTTCTAGGAACATCGTCACGGAGGATAGCCCATGACTGCGGCCGACCGCGCCGGGCAGATCATTTGCGCCGTCGATACCAGTGACCCGGACGAAGCATCGGTGCTTGCCGGCACGCTGGCTGGCCGGGTCGGCGCCCTCAAGCTGGGATTGGAATTCTTTTCCGCCAACGGCCCTGAGGGCGTGCGTCGGGTCGGCGCCACTGGCCTGCCGATATTTCTCGACCTCAAGCTCTACGACATCCCGAACACGGTGGCGCGCGCTTTGCTCGCCGCCGCGCCCTGCGATCCCATGATGGTCACCTTGCACGCCAGCGGTGGCGCGGCGATGATGCGGGCGGCGGCAGCGGCGGCCATGCGCATCGCCGATGGCGCAGACGGGCGGCGACCCTTGCTGCTTGCGGTGACCGTATTGACGAGTTTCGACGAGAACGACATCGCCGCCGTCGGCATGCACGGGCCGATCGCCGATCAGGTCAGGCGCTTGGCCGACCTGGCGCAGGAATGCGGCATGGACGGCGTGGTCGCTTCCGCCCATGAGACCAGCATGATCCGCCAGCAATGCGGCGACGATTTCAAGGTGGTGGTGCCCGGCATTCGCCCGGCCTGGTCGACGGCGGACGACCAGAAGCGCATCGTCACGCCGGCGGAAGCGGTGCGCGACGGCGCCGATTATCTGGTCATCGGCCGGCCCGTTACGCGCGCCGACGATGCCGCTGCCGCGGCAACCCGCATTGCCGAGGAAATGGCGGAGGTGGAGGCTTAAAGTGACCGTGAGAACGAAGATCTGCGGTCTCACGACCCACGAGGCGGTAGCCGCCGCGGCGGCAGCTCGCGCCTGGCGCATGGGCCTGGTGTTCTATCCGCCGTCGCCACGAAACATCGCGCCGCAGGATGCCTTGGCTCTTATCGAAAGGGCGCCCATCTGGTTGGAGAAAGTGGCGGTATTCGTCGATCCGGATGACGACTTCCTTGATGCCATCATGCTCAATGTTCCGATCAACGTCGTGCAGCTTCACGGCAATGAGACGCCGGAGCGTGTTGCCGCCATCAAGCAACGTGTCGGTGTCCAGCTTGTGAAGGCGATCGGCGTGGCCGGGGAAGAGGATCTGGCCAAGGTGGCGGACTATGAGCCGGTATGCGACTGGCTGATGTTCGATGCCAAGCCGGCGGCGGATGCCTCGCGACCGGGCGGCCTCGGCACGGCCTTCGACTGGCGGCTTCTGGCGGGCAGGGAATGGCGCCGGCCGTGGATCCTGTCCGGCGGCCTGACAGCAGAGAATGTCGGCCAGGCGATCCAGATTTCCGGCGCCGAGTTCGTCGACGTCTCGAGCGGTGTCGAGGCAGAACCCGGCGTCAAGGACCCGCGCCTGATCCAATCCTTTCTCGAAGCGGTCGCGGCCGCGACATCCTAGCGAAACGTATACATGACAGAGATCAACAGCTATCGCGAAGGCCCTGACGAGCAGGGCCATTTCGGCATTTTCGGCGGCCGCTTCGTGGCCGAGACCCTGATGCCGCTGATCCTCGACCTCGAGCGCGCCTATGGGGAAGCCAAGGCCGATCCCGCCTTCGCGGCCGAGTTCGACGACCTGATGGCGCATTATGTCGGCCGGCCCAGCCCGCTCTATTGCGCGCGGCGC
>CAZKTK010000504.1:0-2482 GCA_964555535.1 uncultured Rhodospirillaceae bacterium | reverse complement strand
TCTTAGGTACGATCTGTCGCTTATTTCTCTGGACGGCACAAGGCCAGGGTGGCGGAGAGAGGGGGATTCGAACCCCCGATACGGATTATCTCCGTATAACGGTTTAGCAAACCGCCGCCTTCAGCCACTCGGCCACCTCTCCGCGGAACTGCTTACTTACGCAGCGCTCCCGGCCCTGTCAACGACGGGCCAGCAGCGCCGCCACCCGTTTGCGCAAGTCCGGCAGCAGATCGCTTTCGAACCACGGGCGCCTGGCGACCCAGGCGCGCGTCCGCCAGCTTGGATGGGGCAGCGGCAGATAGGCGGGCAGATGCGCCTGCCAGTCGGCCACCACGGCGCCCACGCCGGCCTTGGCGGCGGAGCCGAGATAGTGTCGCTGCGCATAGCCGCCAACCAGCAAGGTGAGTTCGATGGCGGGCAGGGCGGCCAGCACGCGGGCATGCCACATGGGTGCGCATTCGGGAATGGGAGGCTCATCGCCGCCTTTCGGGTTGCGGCCCGGATAGCACAGGCCCATGGGCATGATGGCGACACGGCTTTGGTCGTAGAAGGTGTCGCTGTCGATGCCGAGCCAGCTGCGCAGGCGCTCGCCCGAAGGGTCGTCGAAAGGGATTCCGGATGCGTGCACCCGGGTGCCCGGCGCTTGGCCGATGATGAGCAGGCGCGCGCTTCCACTGGCCCGCAGCACGGGCCGCGGCCCGAGTGGCAGATGCTCGGCGCAGAGGCGGCAGGCGCGTGCCTCGGCCAGGACCGTATCGAGACTCTCGACCGTCACCGGGTCAGGGGATAGACCGCCGCACGGGCATAGTCCGCGCCGGCCGCGCCGAGGTGGCTTTCGAACAACACCACCTCTTCAACCTCGAACTCGCCCCGGCACGCCTCGCCAAGCAGTGAAAGCTGTCTTGCCACAGCCTCCGGCTCGGCGCCCTTGAGCCTGGCCAGGGTGATATGCGGCGAGAATTTGCGCCTGTCGGGTTCGACATCCGCTGTCGCAAGCCGCGTGACCACCTGCTTTCGCAGGGCCGACAAGTCCGGCGACGGCGGTACGGCGATATGCATCGAGCGCAACCGCCGGGGTGGGCCGAAAGCACCGGGCTCGCCCAAGCTCAGGGTGAATGGCGCGGCACGAAGGCCGCGCAAGGCAGCATCGATATCGCGCGCCTGGGCGCCATCGACCTCGCCGATGAAACGCAAGGTTAGGTGCATGTTGTCCGCCGCCACCCAGCGCGCGCCGCGCAGGCCGCTTTCTGCCCCTGCCAGGCGTTCGCGCAACGTCGCCGGCGGCGCGATGGCGACGAACAGACGATGGCTCATCGCCCAGAGCCCTTGCGCGCGCCGTGCAGGATGGCGCGGAGATCTCCGTGCAGATGCCACGAGGCGCGCTCGTAGCGGCGCAGCAGGGCCCGAATCTCGTCCTCGCCGACAGTCGTGCCCACCTCGCCGGAGACCGTACGCTTGAGCCCCTGGTCGAGACGCTGCACCAGGCGTTCGGTCTCGGCCACCGGGTCTTCCAGCTCAGCAACACCGGCCCGCGCCGCATCGCGGCGGCCGGCATCGTCCTGTTCCGCCTTGCGTCGGCTGAAGGTCTCGAATGACGTCAGCTTCTCGTCCATCGCCTGCCACGGTAGCGCCTTGCAGCAGGTGCCGAAAGCCCGAATACTGGCGAATCAACGCGACAAGACGAGACGGGATGGCGATTGTGGAGATTGGCGACAAGGCGGCAGCCTTCCGCGTGAGCGCGGTCAACCGCGAGGGCGAGGCGGCGCTGGAAGACTACCTCGGCCGCACGGCACTGCTGCTGGGCCTGTTCCGCGGCCTGCACTGCCCCTTCTGCCGCCGCCAGGTGGTGCAGATGAACGGCTATCGCGAGCGCTTGCGGGCACTCGGCGTGGAGCCGCTGGCCGTGGTCAACACCGAGCCCGCGCGCGGGCGGCTCTATTACGGGCGCCTCGGCCTGGAGATGACGGTGGCGGCGGACGCGGATTGGGTCACCCACCGCGCCTACGGCCTGCGCCGGCCGCAGGTCACGGAGGGGCCGACCCAGTGGCCTGACAAGCTCAATGTGGAGGAGTTTCTCGCCGTCCGCGTCAACCCGGACGGCCTCTTGCCGGAAGCCGCCTCGCCGCTCGAAGGCAATGACATTCTGAACCGGAAGGACGGCTTCGAGCTCACCGATGTGGACAAGTGCATCCAGGGCGACCACGGCTTGACCGGCGCCGGCTATGCCCTGATCGACCGGGACGGCGTGCTGCGCTGGCGCTGGCTGCAAGGCGATGCGGGCCTCGACGAGCTGGTGAAGTTCCCCACCGAGCGGACCATCTTCGAACAAGCCGAGGCGCTGTAGAGCGGCAACCGGACATCCAAACGAACTGACGCCACAACGGCATGAGCGGTCCGCGCCATGAGTCGATGGTAAGCGGTGGCATATCCCCCAGCGGCGTCAAGGGTCAGGACCGGCCGAAGGCCGGCGCTTCGCGCCCTT
>CAZKTK010000503.1:0-2484 GCA_964555535.1 uncultured Rhodospirillaceae bacterium | reverse complement strand
AATGTGTGGTGGTGTTCGTGTCGCGGTTCTTTGCCCTCTCCGAAACCCGCAGGAATCCTTGTGTTGTGGTTCGTGTGGTGGTCCCCCCCTTACTACGTAAGGGGGATGGCGGCCCCGCCGCCGCCATCCCTTGTTCGACCTTCAGGCGCGCATGGTCGGTCAATTCAAACCAGCGAGGGCGAACAGCGGCAAGCCCATGTGGCCGATCAAGAACTATCAGCGTCGAATGTGGTTCGCGTTGCGGAGGCTCTGCAGCGCCGAGCCGCTGCAGCTGGCGTTGCAAGATCCCGAGGTGCAGCTTTATCGCTTCGCCCGGCGTGGCAGGAAGGTGTCCGCAACGCTGTTGCGCACACCGCAGGATGTAGCACGACAGTTCGCTGTATGACTGGAGCAACGACATGAAGAAGACGAAGCCAGCGAAGCCGAGCAGCACTCCGGCCATAACACACGAGGCGACGGCAGCTATCCGATGCTCTCACGCGCATCCATCCCGCTCAATGTGGGAATCCTGCCCCCCGTTTCAACCGTCATGGCCCAAGCGACCGCTCTCCAGATAGGACAGGATGGCGGCGATCGCCTGCTCGTCCGCCTGAACGAAAGAGTGCAGACTGTTGACCACAAGGAAATCATCGCCACCCGCGAGCTCGGTCTCGGCAATCGCCAGGGTGCCGTCATCGTCGCCATCGATCAGTGGATTGAAACCCACCCCGTCGGACCGTCCCCCGGCAATGATGGCAAAGGGGATGTCCAGACCGGGCAGGTCGGCCACCCATTCGGGCGTCAGCTCGCCGCCGACGTCGCCGATCAGCCAGTGATACGGCGCCAGGCCCGACAACAGCCCGGCCACAGCGGAACCCTGGTTCGGCGGCGCCACCTGCACGGCGCGGTGTACGGCGATGCGCTCTCGCCAGGCGCCATTGCGGGCCAGCGTGGCGCGCAGCACCAGGCCGCCGAGGCTATGGGTTACGAACGACACCGTTTCCGTACCATCCAGACGATCGAGCACGCGCTCGACCTGCTCGGCGGTCTCGTCGATGCTTTGATAGAGGCTTGGATAATTGATTCCCGCCGCATCGTATCCGGCATCGCGCAAACGCTCCGCCAGGTCACCAAAGGAATCCCGCGAGCGCCCCAGACCGTGGATAAGCATGACAAGATGCGTGCTCTCGGGGCGCAGATGCTTCTGTTGCCGCAGCTCTCGGAACGCCGAACGGCATTGCGAATAGTTGCCCCAGGCACGGCGCACGTCGTCGGGATCCAGCAAGCGCCAATGCCCCGTATAGACATTGCGCTGGATGCGCCATTCCGCATAGAGAAACTCGTCGGCCCAGAACTGCAGGCCGCCGAGAGTCGGCAGGTCGAAATTCAGAGGCTCGTCATCGGCCTGAACAGGACTAACGATCAGCGCCAACGAGACAAGCCACAGGCGCCAAAGGCGGCTCACCCTTTCGGCGCCACGTCGAGGCGCACCACGACACCCTCCAGATCCGGCTTGGGTGCGGGGTAGCGTTCCATCACCAGGGGATCATGGCCCGGAATGATGTGCTGCAAGGACTCCGCAAGCCCGCGCATCTTGTCGAAGCCGTCGATCATCTGACGCACGTTGAAGACGATGGGAAACGGCGAGCCGGCCTCGAAATTCTCGTAGAAGTGCGTCGCGTCCGAGGCCAACACGAGCCAGCCGCGCGCGGTGCGAACACGCACGCATTGTATGCCCATGGTATGGCCACCAATGTGATGGACGGAGACGCCAGGTGCCAGTTCGTCATCGCCATCGTGGAAGGCGACGCGGCCTTCGTAGACCCGCTGCACCATGTCGGTCACGTGGTGCACGGTATAGGGCTTGCCGAAGAACGGGTTCTGCATGTAGCGGCCCGTGGCATAGGCCATCTCATGATCCTGCAGATGGAACCTGGCGTTCGGGAAGTCGCCGCAAGTGCCAGCATGATCATAGTGCAAATGGGTTACCACCACCTCCTCGACCTTGGCGGAATCGATACCGAGCATGGCCAACCCCTCGCGTGGCAGTCGGGTGACTTCGCGCCCGCGCAACGCCGCCTCCGTGGGATCGAAGCCCGTATCCACAATGATGGTGCGATCCTGATTGGTGATGGCCCAGACGAAATAATCGAGCGGCATGTCCCTGTCGTGGTCATCCGTGACGATGAAGTTCTCGCCGCGCGACCGCCCGTCGTGCCGGCCATAGCGCACGGCGAAAATCTCATAGGTATCGGACTCGCTCATCCTGCCGCTCCTCCTGTTCTCATCGACCGCCGTAAACTTGGGCGGGCAACCAGGTGATCAACTCCGGGAATACCATGCACAGCGTCAGGCCGATCAACTGGATGCCCAGAAATGGCAATGCGGCCTTATAGATGTTGGCCATGGGGATCCGCGGCGGCGCGACGCCGCGCAGATAGAACAGGGCATAGCCGAAGGGCGGCGACAGGAACGACATCTGCATGTTCACCAGATAGAGCACGC
>CAZKTK010000502.1:825-2485 GCA_964555535.1 uncultured Rhodospirillaceae bacterium | reverse complement strand
CCCTTGTTGATCGCCATCTTGCCGCCGGGCAGGGCCCAGGCATTGACCGTGTCATCGTCGAGCACGGTGATCTCCCAAGGCAGGCTGCGCCGGCTGCCGCTCTTGATCAGCGGCTCGGCGAACTGCTCCATGGCGGTCTGGATGGCGCGGTTGCGATAGGGTCCGCCATAGGCGTCGACCAGCTTGCCATAGAGCCGGCGGCCGATATTGACCTCGTCCTGCTTCGTCACTTTCGGCGCCCAGGCAACCTGGTTCGCGATGTTGAGCCCGGTCTGGGCCAGGCTGGCGGCGTCTAGGCCGTCGGTCTTGCAGCCGGCCAGGGCCAACAGGCTGGCGCTCCCCGCAAGCAGGTGTCGGCGGCTGATGTGGCGTGTCTCTGGCATGGTCGGCCTCACTTGGTTTCCATCTCGAAGGCGCGATTCCACGGGCGCGGCGGCGGATTGTCGTGATAGTGGCGGCAGCGCTCAACGTACAGTATAGCCGCGGAATCGCTTTCCGACAAAGCCGCGAAGGCATCTGCGGCCTCCCCGAAGCGGCCGCGGTAATAGAGCGCCAGGGCTTCGTGGAATGCGGCGACCTTTTCATGGTGCGCCGCCTCGGCGTGCTCGTGGCGGCATAGCACCTCGTAAACGCGCACGGGCTGGGTCTTGCCCTTGACCACAAGCCGGTCGAGGCGGCGCAGCAGGAAGGTGTCGCGCACCGCGCGCGCGGTGTCCTCGCCGATCATCAGCTTGGTGCCGAACGGCTTGTTGGCGCCTTCGAGACGTGCGGCGAGGTTCACGGAATCGCCGGTCAGGGTGTAGTTGAGCCGGCGTTCCGAGCCCATATTGCCGACCACCGCGACACCGGTGTTGATGCCGATGCGCGTGTTGATGCCGCGCAGGCCATGGGCCTTCTCCAACACCTCTACGTTGAAGCGAGCCAGGGCCTGCTGGCAGTCGAGCGCGGCGTGAATGGCATTGTGACTCATCTCTTCGTCGTCGAGTGGCGCCCCCCACACGGCCATCACCGCATCGCCGATATATTTGTCCACATAGCCGCCATTGGCCTCGACCGCGTCGGTCATCAGGGTGAGATAGGCGTTGAGGATATCGACCAGCTTTTCCGGATCGTCCTTGAGCGCTTCCGAAAGCGTGGTGAAGCCCTCGATGTCGGAGAAGAAGATGGCGACAGTGCGCGCCTCGCCGCCCAGCCTGAGGGCATCCGGGTCGCTGGTCAGGCGCTCGACCATCTCGGGCGCCAGAAAATGCTGAAAGGCGTGCTTGACCCAGCGCCGCGCGCGATCCTCGACCACGAAGCGATAGGCGTAGGCCGTGGCATAGGCGATGGCGGCGGCCGCGACGAGCGCCAGCAGCGGTGCGACGCTGAGATGCTGCAGGGCCAACACCGCAAGCAGATCACTGCCGGTCACGAAGGCTGCCAATACGCCGAAGCCGAGAAGCGGCGAGAGTGCCGTGAAGGCGAGGAAGAGCAGCGCCGTGGCAACGGCCACAAGAACGAAAACACCGCCACGCGGCAGCATGGCAGGGGCATTGCCGGCGATCAGCGTGTTGATGGCCGCGCCGTGCACATAGATGCCGGGAATGGTGCGCCTGTCGACAATGGCGCCGAAGCGCTCGGGCTCCGCCGCAAGCGCGCAGCGGGGCTGCTGCCAGGTGTT
>CAZKTK010000502.1:0-815 GCA_964555535.1 uncultured Rhodospirillaceae bacterium | reverse complement strand
TTGCCGTCAGCGAGCGGTCCTCGAGATCCAAGGCGAGGCCGATCAGCACGATCTTGTCGGCAAAGGCGGCGCGGAAATAGTCGGCATCGCGGGCCTGGGCGCAAGCCCAGAGGTCGGCGAAGCTGTAAGCCGGGATGTCGCCCGGGCCGGTATCGTAGTTGATCAGAAAGTCCTCGTCCGCCACCTCGCTGCCGGCGCGGCGCGCGAGCTCCACGGCGAAGCTGGAGACGCGGCTGCCGTCCTCCGCGTCCCAGCCGCCGGGGTAGCGGCGGATGACATTGTCGCTGTCCACCAGCAAGTTGAGCAGGCGAACGTTGTCCCAGCCACCCACCGCCTGCACGAGCCCGGGATAGGGGCTGATGGTCTCGTTCGACAGCCGCACCTGGCCCATCACCAGACTGCCTTTCTCGCCGACGCGCCTGAGCGCCTTGCGATAGGGCTTGTCGTAGTCTGCCAGCAGATCCGGTCGGTCGAGACTGGTGGGGTGGATGATGTCAAGCCCGATGGCGCTGGCGCCGACGCCGTCGATCAGGGCCAGAATGCCCGCGAGGTAGGGCGTCCAGGCGACCCGCGGCGTATCGCGGAACGGTTCGGTGCGATAACTCTGTTCGTCGATGACCACGGCAACGACGGGAGAGTCCTGCGGCTCCCTCAAGGGGCCGTACAGCGCATCGCGCTGCGGCAGCAACACGTCTATGCCCAAACGCGCGGCATAGTCGGCAAGGGGCGAAGCCGCGATGCCACCGAGCACCGCGCCCAAGCCCAGCCCCAGCACCAGGCGCCGATACCAGACCCGGCTAACGACCGATGGCGAC
>CAZKTK010000501.1:0-2485 GCA_964555535.1 uncultured Rhodospirillaceae bacterium | reverse complement strand
GAGCAGGTCTCGGGCGTCTGGATGTCGGTCTCGGGCATCTTCAATTCCCACCTCATCATGGCCGCGGCGGTAGAGCGCTTCGGCTCGGAGGAACAGAAGCGCCACTACCTGCCGCGCTTCGCCAGCGGTGAGCTGCGCGGCGGAATCGCGCTCACGGAGCCCGGCGGCGGCACCGACCTGCAGGCCATCACCACACGCGCGGCGCCCGACGGCAACGGCTATGTCGTCAACGGCACCAAGACCTGGATCACCAACAGCATCGAAGGGCACATTCTGGCGGTGCTGGTGAAGACAGACCCGGAGGCAGAGCCCCGTCATGCGGGCATGAGCCTGCTGCTGGTCGAGAAAGGCGACGGTGTCGAGATCGGTGCCAAGCTCAAGAAGATGGGCTATCGCGGCATCGATACGGGCGAGCTGCATTTCAACGACTGCCGCGTGCCGGCGGATGCCCTGATCGGGCCGGAGGAAGGGCGCGGGCTTCAGCAGATCCTCTCCGGCCTCGCGCTCGGGCGCATCAATGTCGCCGCGCGCGGCCTCGGCATCGCCCGCGCCAGCCTGGAGCAGGCCACGGCCTATTCCCAGCTGCGCCACACTTTCGGCAAGCCGATCTGCGAGCACCAGGCGATCCAGATCAAGCTCGCCGACATGGCGACCCGGGTGGAGGCCGCGCGGCTGCTCGTCGAGCAGGCGTCCGCAGCCTACGAGTCCGGCGAGCGCTGCGATATGGAGGCGGGCATGGCCAAGCTCTTCGCCACCGAGGCCGCTCTCGAGAACAGCCTGGAGGCCATGCGCATTCACGGCGCCCAGGGCTATTCCAAGGAGCTCGATATCGAGCGCATGTATCGCGACGCGCCGCTGCTGGCCATCGGCGAAGGCACCAACGAGCTGCAGCGCATCCTCATCGCCCGTCAACTCATCGAACGGAACCCGATATGACGCTGCCTCTGGACGGTGTGCGCATTCTTGCGGTGGAGCAATACGGCGCCGGTCCCTTCGGCACCATGTTCTTGGCCGACCAGGGCGCCGAGGTGATCAAAATCGAGAACCCCCACGACGGCGGCGACATGTCGCGGGTTGCCGGGCCGCATTTCTTCGCCCCCGGCGACAGCGTCTTCTTCCACGCGCTCAACCGCAACAAGCGCTCCCTGACGCTCGACCTCTCAAGGCCCGAGGGCCGGGCGGTGCTGCACGACCTCGTGAAGAGCGCCGATGCGGTGGCCAACAACCTGCGCGGCGACGTGCCGGAGAAGCTCGGCCTCGACTACGCCCAGCTCAAGGCGCACAACCCGGCCATCGTCTGCGCCCACTTGAGCGCCTATGGCCGTGAGGGCCCGCGCAAAGCTTGGCCGGGCTACGATTACCTCATGCAGGCGGAGACGGGCTATTTCTCGCTGACCGGCGAGCCCGACGGCATGCCGACCCGCTGCGGCCTTTCGATCATCGACCTGATGACCGGCGTCGCCATGGCCTTCGGCCTTCTCTCCGCGCTCACGGCCGCGCGCACGACGGGCGAAGGACGCGACATCGATGTCAGCCTGTTCGATCTCGCGCTCGGCAACCTCAACTACCTCGCCGCCTGGTATCTCAACAACGGCGACGCCCAGGCACGCAAGCCGCGCTCGGCCCACCCCACCATGACCCCCTGCCAGCTCTTCCCCACCGCAGACGGCTGGATCTTCCTGATGTGCAACAAGGAGAAGTTCTGGCCGGCGCTCTGCGAAGAGCTCGGCGAGCCGGGCTGGGCCGAGGACCCGCGCTTCCGCACCTTCCCCGACCGCCTCGCCAACCGCGACGAAGTGGTGGCGCTGCTCGACAGCGCCCTCGAGCAGCGCACGACAGCGGAATGGCTGGTCGATTTCGCCGGCACCGTCCCCGCCGCCCCCGTGCTCGATGTGGCACAAGCCCTCGACAACCCCTTCGTCACCGAGCAAGGCCGCCTGCAAACCCTCGAGCACCCCACCGCCGGCGAATTCCGCCTCGTCGCCCCGCCCGTGCGCTCGCCAAACGACCCGCCGCCGGCAAACCCGGCGCCAGCGCTGGGCGGCGACACCGACGACATATTGGGCAAGCTCGGCTACGACGAGGCACGCATAGCGGGCTTGCGCGAGGACGGGGTGATCTAAGAATCGATACTCCACAGCCCCGCCACAGAATGGCTGGCGTATTCCCAGTTTTCCAAGCGCTTCGCGCTTCCCAAGCCCCCCGCTCTCTCGATCCTGCATCAACAGGTTGCGGGAGTGAGGGGAGAGAGGCTTGGATTCCGCGAGGCGGAGTATTGCGATGCCAGATAGTTCGGACGACGGCACTGAAATCTTCAGATACCGGATGGGAGTTGAGTTACATGTCCCCAGAACTCGCATGTCCCCAGAACTCGCTTCGAGAGCCACGCGGGCGATCCGTATCACCTCAGTCATTCTAGCATCGGCCATGGCATGGTGTCGCCAAGCTTTGGGTGCCAGTCACCGAAATGGCCGACGGCAAACCT
>CAZKTK010000500.1:0-2493 GCA_964555535.1 uncultured Rhodospirillaceae bacterium | reverse complement strand
GCGACATCGGCAAGTTCATCACGCCGACCTTGCGCGAGACCGTCTACACGGCGCCTTACATGCACAACGGCACCATACCCACGCTGGCCGAGGTGGTTGCCTTCTACGACGATGGCGGCGGCCGTGATGATCCGCTGGCCAGGGAGCTGCAGCCGCTCAACCTCAACCGCGACGAGCGCGCTGATCTGGTGGCTTTCCTGGAAAGCCTCAGCAGCGTCACCCCGGTGACGATGGAGCCGCTGAAGATCGACCAGAAATACCAGCCAATCGACGATTGGCTGAATGTACAGAATTAGGGAGGCAGGCCATGAAACAAGTCATGCAAGCCTTGCGGCTGCCCCTTTTCGGCGTCTTGGCGATGATCGCTGTCAGCGCCGTCGGCGCCTGGGCGGAAGGCGACCCCGACGTTGACGCACCGCTGGCGCCGCTGCCGCCGGTGCCTGAGCCGCCGGACAACCTGATCACGCCCGAGAAGGCCGAGCTCGGCCGGCTGCTCTATTTCGACCCCAAGCTCTCGGGCGATGCCAGCCTGGGCTGCGGCGACTGCCACGACCCCAAGCAGGGCTGGGGCTTCAACGACCCCATCTGCCGCGGCTATCCGGGCGTGGTGCATTGGCGAAATTGCCACACCGTGGTCAATACCGGTTACCTTGGCAAGCTTTTCTGGCAGGGCAATTCCAAGAGCCTCGAGGCCCAGGCCAAGACCGCTGCCACGGGCGGCGTCTCGGGCAATGGCGAACAGGACGTGATGGAGCAGCGCTTGCGCCAGACGCCCTATTACGTCTCCGAGTTCAAGCGTGTCTTCGGCACCGAGCGGCCGATCCTCAACGACGCCTGGCAGGCCATCGCCACTTTCGAGCGCGCCATGCTGACCCAGTACGACACGCCTTTGGATCGCTACCTCGAGGGCGACGAGGCGGCGTTGTCCGACGAGGCGAAGCTGGGCCTGGAGCTGTTCACCGGCAAGGCCAATTGCATCGAGTGCCATAACGGCCCGATGCTGTCCGACGAGAAATACTACAATCTCGGCCTGCCGCGTCCCTACGAATGGGAGGAGACCGGCCTCAACACCATCACCTATCGGTTCGAGCTCTACGCCAAGGGCGTGCATGAAGACTACTATCGCGAGTTCAAGGACGATCTCGGGCTCTATTTCACCACCAAGCGCCCCAGCGATATGGGCAAGTTCCGCACCCAGCCGCTGCGCTACCTCGCCTATACGGCGCCCTACATGCACGCCGGGCAGCTCTACACCCTCGAAGAGGTCATCGACTTCTACAATGACGGTGGCGGCGAGAACGAGTTCACCGAGCGTATCGGCAACAAGTCGCCGATCCTCAAGCCGCTCAACCTGAGCGACGAGGAGAAGGAAGCCCTGGTCATCTTCCTCGAGGAGATCAGCGGCGAGGAGATCGTCATGGCGGTGCCTCTGGTGCCGCCCTACGAGGCGATGCCGGATGTCGCCGGCCTCAGCCAGGCCGAAGCAAAGCGTATCGGGCTCGAGTTCTATCTCGCCGCCCAAGGGATCGAGTAGGGGAGAGCGTCATGAGCACCATCAAGACGGACGCACACGAACAATCGCCGCCGCCGGACAGCGGCTGCCTCAGTCGCCGCACCTTCCTCGTCGGCACCGGTGCCGCGGCGACCGGCACGGTCATGCTGACCGGCATCCCGGGGCTCGAGGGCAAGGCATGGGCGGCGCGACTGGCGCGTTATCCACGCCTCCTGATTGCCAAGCTTGGCGAGCTTCAGGTGAACCGGCCGCAGAGCTTCAAGTACCCTGACGACGGCAAGAACACCAACAGCATGTTGGTAAAGCTCGGGCAGGAGGCGGGCGGCGGCATCGGCCCCGACCGCGACGTGGTCGCCTTCAACACGCTGTGCACCCACATGGGCGCCGATCTCGGGCGCTACTACAAGGGCAGCGATACGGCGTTGGGCCCCTGCCCGTTCCATCAGTCGACCTTCGATCTGACCCGGCACGGCATCATCATCAGCGGCCACGCGACGGAAAGTCTGCCGCAGGTGCTGCTGGAACTCGATGGCAACGAGATCTGGGCCGTCGGCATGGTGGGCCTGATTTACGGCCGCTACGACAACGTCGCGGCATAGAGGGGATTATCACCATGGCTATCACCACATCAACGCCCTTCTATCAGCCCATCGACAGTGTCACCCTGCCGCCGACCGACGCCGAGGTGCTGACTACCTGTTGCGATTACTGCATTGTCGCTTGCGGCTACAAGATCTATCGCTGGCCGGCCGAGGGTCCGCATGGCGGGCCTGCCAAGGAGCAAAATGCGCTTCACCGGGATTATCCGCTGACGCCGCTGGCGGGCAACTGGCTTGGCCCGAACCAGTTCACGCAAGCGGGACACAATGGCAAGCTGCACAACTTCGCCATCATTGCTGATGCGGACGCTGACGTGGTGAACCCCCGCGGCGGTCACAGCATCCGCGGTGGCTGCATCTCGCAGAAGGTCTACAGCCCGC
>CAZKTK010000499.1:1158-2494 GCA_964555535.1 uncultured Rhodospirillaceae bacterium | reverse complement strand
TGATCCTCCGTTTCCTAATTATAACGGTGGACCAAATCAGTGGGGGAGGACCAGCCGAGGGCAGCACCGACAGCTACGGCGTCTTCAAACCGGGCATCGCCCAGATGCTGGACGGTATCGCCGCCGGGATCCGGGTGGTGGACCCACCGGACGGCGTCGCCGATGGCTGGGACCTGGCCGACGCCCTCAAGGACGGCTGGACGCCGGAGCGGACCCGCACCTTCATTCAGGCGCGCATGCGGGAGGCGCGAATGCCATCGAGCCCACAAGCGCCCTCCGAGCCCCGGGACGCCGAGCCACCTCTGCCCGGCCCCGACGACCATGGCGATGACGGCGCCCTTGCGGCGCAGAGCAATTTCAAACCACTCGGCTACAACAAGGGGCTGTTCTATTTTCTGAGCGCCCGGGGACGGCAGGTGATCGAAGCCTCGGGCCGCTCGCTGCGCGACAAGGGCACGCTGTTTCAGCTTGCGCCCCTGTACTACTGGGAGCGTGAGTATCGATCCGACAAGGGCTTCACCGGCCAGGCGGTCGACCGGGCCGCCAATGCCCTGATCGAGGCCTGTTTCAGGGCCGGCGTATTCCGGCCCGAGCGCATGCGTGGCCGCGGCGCCTGGTGGGACGATGGACGCGTGGCACTGCACCTCGGCGACCGCCTGGTCGTCGACGGCCTGGAATTGGACATCTCCGGCATCCAGTCCCGCTTCATCTACGAGGCCTCGGCGCCGTTGCGCTGCAGCGTCGAGAACCCGTTGAGCACCGGGGAGGCCCATCGCCTGCACGAGCTGTGCGATTTGCTGATGTGGGAGCGGCCGGTATACGGAACCCTGCTGGCCGGCTGGTGCGTGGTCGCGCCCATCTGCGGCGCCCTGGGCTGGCGGCCCCATATCTGGATCACCTCGGCCGCCGGCGGCGGCAAATCCTGGGTCATGGACAATATCGTCCGCCGCTGCCTGGGCGACATCGGCCTGGTGGTGCAGAGCCGGACCACCGAAGCGGGCCTGCGGCAAACCCTGGGCCATGACGCCCGCCCCGTGGTGTTCGACGAGGCGGAAAGCGAGGACAGCCGCGCCAGCACGACCATCGACAACGTGTTGGCCTTGATGCGCCAGGCCTCGAGCGAGAGCGGCGGCAAGATCATCAAGGGCTCGACCTCCGGCCAGGCCATCGCCTTCGATATCCGCTCCTGCTTCGCCTTCGCCTCCATCGGCGTCGGCATCAAGCAGCACGCGGACGCGACCCGTGTCACCATCCTTGGCCTTCTCAAGGACAACAGCCCGGAGGCGAGCAAGCATTTTTCCGAGACCATCAAGCCCACGGCGCTCGAGCTGCTGAC
>CAZKTK010000499.1:0-1058 GCA_964555535.1 uncultured Rhodospirillaceae bacterium | reverse complement strand
GACGAGGTCAATCTTCTCGCTGCCCTCATGGAATCCCGCCACCGGGTCACCGTGAGCGGGCATGCCATCGAACGCAACGCCGGCGAGCTGGTGGCGCGCGCCGCCCAGATCAACACCCAGACGGACGACAAGGTCGATATGGAGGCGGCCACCGCCGCGCTGGCGCGCCTGGGCATGAAGGTCGCGGACGGCCGGCTGATGGTTTCAAACACCCATTCGGGCATCAAACGCATCCTGCGGGACACGCCGTGGGCGACCGGCTGGGGCCGGATTCTGAAACGAAGCGACGGCGCGAAGCCGACGAAGGTGTTGTGTTTCGGGCCGCTGAAAAGCCGGGCGGTCAGCCTTCCCCTATCGGCGGCGATTGCTGTCTAACAAGGCAGAATGTGAAAATGCAATGAAATCAAATACTTGCAGGTAACAGGGTCAAAAACTCTGTTACCCCCTTTGTTACCTGTAACGTTTTGAAACCATTGAATAGGTAACAAAGTAACGCTGGTAACGCGGTTTGACACACCCCTATACGCACACGCGCTTTTTAGGATCGGTGCCGAACAACCGAACGAGTTCTCTCTATAGGCTCTGTTGAAACATGTTACCACCGTTACCTTGTTACCTACTACTACTAACTATTTGATTTAATTATATATTTATAGGGTGGATTGGTAACAAACATGGTAACAGACGCGGTAACGGTCGGTAACGCCTCGAAAACCCAAGATCAGGCTCCCGAACCCCGGAGAAGTCTGCCGAACAGGCGGCCCAATGTCAGCATCGAATTCGAAGCCGAAGGACGCACCTACACGGTCACCATCGGCTTCGATCCCGGGACCACCCAGCCGCGCGAAATCTTCATCTCCGATGCCAAGGCCGGCTCGGGTATGGACGCCACCCTCAACGATGCCTCCATCCTCGCCAGCCTGGCTCTACAGTTCGGCAGAACACCCCGGGAGCTGGCCGCCGCCATGTCCCGCCTGGGCGCCATGCACCAATCCTTGGAGGCAGCCCAGCCCGCCTCGCCCCTCGGCGCCGCCCTCGATATCCTTTGCCGGGAGACC
>CAZKTK010000498.1:0-2506 GCA_964555535.1 uncultured Rhodospirillaceae bacterium | reverse complement strand
AAATCATCGCCGCCGTCAAAAGAGGGTACCAAGCGTTAGATTCTATCCACTAGGTCCTGCAAACAGGTCAATGAATGCGACTCGGCCATCGCGCTGGAGCACACTGTTCCTTATTACGTTGGCCCACGCCAAGAAGTACTTTTCGACTAGCTCCGCTTTTACACGGGACTGATCTGAGCGTTCCTCAAAAAAACTAGGTTGGTCCATATTTGATCCAATCCGCAGTGCTGGGGCGACAAGTATAGTTGAATCACCTTGGGTAAATACACGCAAGTGTGTTTTGATTGGTCGGTAAGAACAATTCATGAACATTATCAGCTTATGTCGCTATTTCAAGTTCATTGTCCGTCTCGATTGTCCAGCCCCACTACCCCCGGCCCGCCTGCGTATTGAGGTCGTTGCAGTTACTGTGGTGGTCGTCAGTGCCGCTTCAAGGGCGTTCGATAATGGATGCACGGCTCTACCGCGCTCGACGCCTACGCCAGAGGGATACATAGTCCGATTTGTCCGGCACCTGTTCTAAAGCGCTGGCGTTCACGCATCACACAGCCGGTGACGCAGATCCCCACATCACCAATTCACCATAGACCCGAAATGTGCCGGCATCCTGCCTAATCGCCCTGAGGTTACCGCCCCTGAAGCTTCTCAGATGCCTCTCGACATCAGCAAGAGCGGAGAACGGCTGGCTCCTGAAAATCTCAAAGGGGCCATTCGATGTCCACCGACCCTCGCTGATAGATTGTCCGGATCTGTTGAAAGCGGACAATCACACCCTGCTACGGGATTCGCGCTCGAAGACGTGACGCCGGTTCCCGAATCTACTCCACCACGATCTTCGGCGCCGCTCTCGCCGCTCCGCCCGCCAGTTTGGCGCTGATCTTGGCCGCGATGTCGCGGAAGGCCTGTGCGTGGCGGCTGTCGGCGTGGCTCACCACGATGGGGCGGCCGTCGTCGGAGGTCTCGCGGATTTCGATATCAAGGGGCACCTCGCCGAGGAAATCCACATCGAGCTTGGCCGCCGTGTCGCGGGCGCCGCCGTGGCCGAAGATCTCGGCGCGGTGGCCGCATTCGGGGCAGTGGTAGTAGCTCATGTTCTCGACGATGCCGAGCACGGGCACGTCGACCTTGCGGAACATGTTGAGGCCCTTCCGCGCATCGAGGAGCGCAATGTCCTGGGGCGTCGAGACGATGACCGCGCCGGCAAGCGGCACGCGCTGGGCCATGGTGAGCTGGGCATCGCCGGTGCCGGGCGGCATGTCCACCACCATCACGTCGAGCTCGCCCCAGGCGACATCGCGCAGCATTTGCTCAAGCGCGCCCTGCACCATGGGCCCGCGCCAGATCATCGGCGTGTCCTCCTCGATGAGAAAGCCCATGGACATGCAGGCGACGCCATAGCCGCGCATGGGCTCGAGCACCCGCCCGTCGGCCGATTCGGGCCGCCCGCCGCTCAGGCCCAGCATGCGCGGCAGCGAGGGGCCGTAGATATCGGCATCGAGAATGCCCACACGGCTGCCATTGGCGGCCAGGGCCAGGGCCAGATTGACCGCCACCGTCGATTTGCCAACACCACCCTTGCCGCTGGCCACTGCGATGATGGCGCCGATACCGGGAATGCCGCCGGCCTCAGGCTGCGGGGGCGCGGCTTGCGGCGCCTCACGCTCGGCCGTCAGTACCGCTGTTACAGAGACCACGCCGGGCAGGGCATGCACGGTCTGCTCGCAGATTTTTCGCAAGCCTTCCATGACTTCGTGCTCGGCCGGATCGATCTCGATCGAGAAACCGACATTGCCGTCCTTGACCACCAATCCCGAGATCATCCGCAAGGAAATCGGGTCGCCGTCGCGCCCCGGCACGGCGATGCCGGCCAGTGCCTCTCGAATCTGGGCCTCGTTTACAGCCGCCATGCTTGAAAAACCCCACACTCCGCCAATATGCTGCCCCAGGCCTCGTGGCTGGGCGCGCGCCAGATATAAGGCTTGCCGCGCTGGCCGGCAATCGTGGTGCGAGAAACGGGGCGAGACGGGTTTTATCGAAGGGACAGGTTGAACATGCCTTGGACCAATCAAGGCGGCGGCAGTGGCGGCCCATGGGGACCGCGCGGCGGCGGCGGCGGTAACGGCAACGGTGGAAATGGCGGCGGCGGCCCTTGGGGCGGCGGCGGCGGTGGCGGCGGGGGCTCCCCGCAAGGCCCAGATCTGGAGGATCTGCTGCGTCGCGGTCAGGACCGCATGCGCACGGTCCTGCCGGGCAATTTCGGCGGCAAGGGTCTCATGCTCGCGATCCTGCTGGCGCTGGTGCTGTGGGGCTTCAGCGGCATCTACACGGTGGAGCCGGAAGAACAGGCCCTTGTTCTGCGCTTCGGCGAGTATCACCGCACCACCGATCCCGGCCTGCATCTACATCTGCCATATCCCGTGGAATCGGTGATCAAGGTCCCGGTCCTGACCGTCCGCCGTGTCGAGATCGGCGACTACCTCAACCCCGATGCTGCGGGTTGGGCTTA
>CAZKTK010000497.1:0-2511 GCA_964555535.1 uncultured Rhodospirillaceae bacterium | reverse complement strand
CCGGACGGCTTCGAGTTCGACATCATGTTCACGACCGCAAGCCCCTACCACACCGATCTGATGGCCATGTTCGAGGCCTATTACGCGCGTATCGGCGTCAAGGTAACTGCGGTGCCATTGGACTATCCGACCTTCCGGGCGAAAATGCGTGAACCCGATCAGGCCCTCGGCTATCTCGCCGACACCGACGAAGGCAATCCCTTCCAGGTCCTGCGCAGCCGTTTCGTGACAGGGCAGACTTGGAACGCAGGCTTCCATTCGGATTCGCAACATGACGAGATGTTTTTCGAGACCATTGCCATGAGCGATGAGGAAACGCGGGATCAGAATTTGCGAGACATGAACGTGCGCATCATTGGCGAGCGCGTGCCCTATGTCTGGCTGCCGACGCCGACCATGTACGAAGCCTGGTGGCCCTATGTGAAGAACTATTACGGCGAGCACAGCGTGGGCACGCAGGACCCTGGCGCCATCTACGCCCGCATCTGGATCGATGAGGATCTGAAGCGGGAGTTCGGCTGCGGTTAGGCCCCGCCCCTCACACCATGCCCAGATCCAGCCCCGGCACTTCGCCCGGCAGGCCCACATGCTGGGCGCGGAAGCCGGCCTCGTTGAGGGCGGCCAAGACGTCTTCGGCATGCGCCCGGTCGCGGGTCTCGAAGACCACCAGCAGCGCCGTCGACTTCACGGGCATGCGGGTAAAGGCGCGCTCGTGGGAGACGTCGACGATGTTGGCGTCCGTGTCGCCGATGATGCGGGCGACGTCCGCCAGGCTGCCGGGCAGGTCGGGGATCTCGACCATGGCGCGGGTCAGGCGGCCCTCGCGCACCAGGCCGCGCAGGACGATGTTCGACAGCATGCGGGAATCGATATTGCCGCCGGACAGCACCAGGCCGACGCGGCGCCCGGCGAAGCGCTTGGGATCGGCGAGGGTGGCGGCGAGCCCCGCGGCCCCTGCGCCCTCGACCACCGTCTTCTCGATCTCCAGCAGCAAGAGGATGGCACGCTCGATCTCGGCCTCGGGCACCGAGACCACGTCCGAGACCAGCTCGCGCACCAGCGGCAAGGTTCGTGAGCCCGGGCGCGAGACGGCAATGCCCTCGGCGATGGTGGCGCCGCCGGAGGTGCCGGGCTCGTCCGCCAGCGCCTGGCGCATGGAGGGATAGAGCTCGGTCTCGACACCGATGACCTCGATGCCGGGCCGCACGCCCGTCGCCGCGATGGCGCAGCCCGAGATGAGCCCGCCGCCGCCGACGGGAACCACCAGGGTGTCGACCTCGGGCTCGGCCTCCAGCATCTCCAACGCCAGCGTGCCCTGGCCGGCGATGATGGCCGGGTCGTCATAGGGGTGGACGAAAACCAGCCCATCCTGCTTCCCAAGCTCGCGGGCGAAATCCTCCGCCGCCGCCAGCCCCTCACCCTCTATCAAAATGCGCGGGCCGAAATGCTCGGTCTGGGCGATCTTCACGAACGGCGTGCCGCGGGGCATGACGATGGTGGCCGCGATGCCAAGTTCCTGCGCATGATAGGCAACCCCTTGCGCATGATTGCCCGCCGACATGGCGATGACGCCGCGCCGGCGCTGCTCAGGCGTAAGCTGCAACAGCGTGTTGCGCGCGCCGCGCTCCTTGAACGAGCCGGTGAACTGCTGGTTCTCGAACTTGAGCGCAACGGTCGCCTCGGTGATGGCGGACAGGGTGCGCGAGACGCGACAGGGCGTCTCCTCGACAGCGCCGGCAATACGCCCGCGCGCGGCTTCGATATCGGCGAGAGTGATGCTCATCGGGGCGTTATAGCAACTTTCGCTACCGAACACCCCATGCGCGGCCCCCGCCACGGATCGATTTCGCTGGGAGTCAGGAGCCCCCTAATGCCCTGTCGCCCTAACGCCAGAGAAGGGCTCGGGTGCGCGGCCGGCATTCGGGTATAGTGCCCCATGGCTCGGAGGAGACGCCGCTTGAGACTGTTTCTGAAACTGCTCGGCACCGTGGCACTGATCGGCTGGGGCGCCTTCTACTGGTGGATACACGAAATGGCCTGCGCCTTCTCCACCTCAGGCGGCTGCCGTATCCATTGGCCATGGCAGCTGTCCGGCGAGGACTTGGTCATCCTCGTGCTCGCGCCGGGGTCGGTGGTTGCTGTTCTTTTCGGCCTTGCGGCGTGGCTGGGCCGTCGCGGCAAACCTGGGTAGGCTGCGCAAACAGAGAGTCTCGATAACACAGGAGCAGTCATGTCAGTTGCGTTGATCACCGGAACCAGCACGGGCATTGGCTTGGCGACCGCGGTCACCCTGGCGCGGGCGGGGCACACCGTCTACGGGGCGATGCGCGACCCCGACGGCGGCGGCGGGGAACTGCGCGCCCTCGCCGAGGCGGAGCAGCTTGCCGTCACCCCCGTGAAGATCGACGTGGATGACGATGCCTCCGTCTCCGCCTGCATCGCGCAGGTGCTGGAAGAGGCGGGACGCATCGACGTGCTGGTCAACAATGCGGGCATCGGCGGCGGCGGCGC
>CAZKTK010000496.1:0-2512 GCA_964555535.1 uncultured Rhodospirillaceae bacterium | reverse complement strand
CTGCCGCCGGCCACCCAGAAGCCGTCGATGCCGGCGTCGATGTTGAAGTCGACGACCTGGCGGAGCGCGTCCTCGTTGAGCGCGTGGTCTGGTGTCATCGGCGTGATCAACGCCGTGTAGATGCCTTCGAAAGTGGTCATGGGGTGCTCCTTACACGACGAGGTCGGTCTCGGGGTCGATGAGGTGGACGCGCCGCGCGTCGATGGTCAGCGGCAGGGGCTGGCCTGCCTGGGGATTGGCTTCGGGTGCCACGCGCGCGCAGACCTCGGCGCCGTCGACCGTGAAATAGACCATGGTCTCCATGCCGAGCGGCTCGACCACATCGGGGGTGACGCTGAAGCCGGTGCCGCTCTCGCCGTCGTCGGCACGGGGCTCGCGCAGGTTTTCGGGGCGCACGCCGAGCAGCATCTCCCTGCCGGCGAAAGGCTGGTAGCGGGATGCGCGATCGCGAGGAAAGGGCAAGGTTACCGTACCGTCGATGCGGGCGGCGAGGGCGCTGCCGGAGGCATCCACGGTGCAGGGCAGAAAATTCATAGCAGGCGAACCAATAAAGCCGGCGACGAAGCGCGTACGCGGCGAATCGTAGAGCTCGCCCGGGCTTCCGACCTGCTCGATGACGCCGCCGTTCATCACCACCACGCGGTCGGCGAGCGTCATCGCCTCGACCTGGTCGTGGGTGACATAGACGGTGGTGGTCTGTACCCGCTGATGGATCTTCTTGATTTCGATACGCATCTGCCCGCGCAGCTTGGCATCGAGGTTGCTCAGGGGCTCATCGAACAGAAACACCTGCGGATTGCGCACGATGGCGCGCCCCATGGCGACGCGCTGGCGCTGGCCGCCCGAGAGCTGGCGCGGCCGCCTGCCCAAAAGCTCGGAAATGCCGAGGATGTCCGCCGCATCCTTCACCCGCTGGTCGATATCGGCCTTGGGGAACTTGCGCAGGCGCAGACCGAACGACATGTTCTCGTGCACTGTCATATGGGGATAGAGCGCATAGTTCTGGAACACCATGGCGATGTCCCGGTCCTTGGGCGGCACGTCATTGACCAGGCGCCCGCCGATATGGATATCGCCGCGGGTGATGTCCTCCAGCCCCGCGATCATGCGCAAGGTCGTCGACTTGCCGCAGCCGGACGGGCCCACCAGCACCACGAACTCCTTGTCCGCGATCTCCAGGTCGATGCCGCTCACCGCCTCGGTGCGGTCGAAGATCTTCCAGAGATTTTTCAGACTCACATCCGCCATGCTCTATCCCTTGGTGGCGCCGGAGGTGAGGCCGGCAATGTAATAGTCCATCAGGAACGCATAGATGATCACCGGCGGCGCCGCGGCGAGCAGGGCGCCGGCCATCAGCCCGCCCCAATGGAACACGTCGCCCTTGATCAGGGTTGTCACTGTGCCGACGGTGAGCACCATCTGATCGTCCGAGTAGATATAGGCGAGTGGGTAGATGAAGGATGCCCAGGACACGGTAAACGCGAATATCATCGCCGCGATGATGCCCGGCAGCGCCACCGGAATGAACACCTTGGTCAGCATCTGCATGTGGTTGGCGCCGTCGATCAGCGCGGCCTCGTCGAGCTCGCGCGGGATGGACGAGAAATAGCCGATCATGATCCAGGTGCAGAACGGCACCGTGATGGTGGGATAGACCAGCACCAGCACCCAGTAGCTGTCGAGCAGCCCCAGCCAGCCGACGATCTTGAACAGCGGGATGAAGAGCAGCGTATCGGGCACCAGATAGGTCAGAAACACGCCCGTCGCCAGGAAGCCCGCGCCCCAGAACTTGAGCCTGGAGAGCGCATAGGCCGCCAGCACGCTGATCACCATGGTGATGCTGACCACGCACAGCGTGACGATGGCGGTATTGAGGAAATAGCGCGGAAAGGCCGTTTCCGAGAGCAGGGAGACGTAATGGCTGATGGTCACGCCCTTCTCGATGATCCACGGATTGGTCGATAGCTCGGCGATCTCCGCATTGGTCTTCAATGACGTGATCAGCATGTAATAGGGCGGGAACAGGAAGAAGATCACGAAGACGATCAACGCGGCATAGGCGGCATAAAGCGCCCAGCGCCGGTTGCGCCGGTTGGACTTCGGGGCGCTTGCGACTGCGTCTGTCATCAGATCTCCATCGCCCGCTTGCGCACATTGTGCAAGATAATGAAGGCGAGCACGGCGAGGACCGGGAACATGAACAGCGACACGGAAGCGCCGAGCGGGATATCACCGGATTCGATGCCGACGCGGAAGGCATAGGTCGCGAACAGATGGGTCGAGTCGGAAGGCCCGCCTCGCGTGAGCACGCGCACGATATCGAAATTGGCCAGCGTCACGATGATCGAGAACAGCACGGTGATGGCGATGATATTGCGCATCATCGGCAGGGTGATGTGGACCAGCTTCTGCCAGGCATTGGCGCCATCGATGGCGGCGGCCTCGTAAAGGTCTTCGGGGATCGACTTGAGCGCCGCCAGATACATGATCAGGAAGAACGGCGCGCCGAACC
>CAZKTK010000495.1:0-2525 GCA_964555535.1 uncultured Rhodospirillaceae bacterium | reverse complement strand
GACCTGGTGGGCTCGACGGCGCTCTCCGAACAGCTCGATCCGGAAGATCTGCGTTCGCTGATGCAGGACTACCAGAAAGCCGCCGGCGGGGTCATCGAGCGCTATGAGGGCCACGTCGCGCAGTATCTGGGCGATGGTTTGATGACCTATTTCGGCTGGCCTCAGGCGCACGAGGACGATGCCGAGCGGGCGGTGCGGGCGAGCCTCGATATCGTCGAGGCAGTGGGCACGATGGGGCTTCAGGTGCGCATCGGCATCGCCACTGGTCCGGTCGTCGTCGGCGAGACCGGCGCCGGCGACGCTTCGGTGCCCAAGCTGGCCGTCGGCGAGACGCCCAATCTTGCAGCGCGTCTGCAAGGGCTGGCAGGGCCGGACGAGATTGTGGTCGGGGCATCGACGCGGCGGCTGCTGGGTGGGACGTTCGAGCTGGACGACATGGGCGAGCAGAGCCTGAAGGGCATTGTCGAGCCGGTCCAAGCGCACCGGGTCACGAGCATCGCCGCCACCGAGGGCCGCTTCGAAGCCCAGCACCCGCATCTCACCCCGCTGGTCGGCCGCGAAGCCGAGATGGCCATGGTGATGGCGCGCTGGGAAAAGGCGAAGGCGGGAGAGGGCCAGGCGATCTTGCTTTCGGGCGAGCCCGGCATCGGCAAGAGTCGTATCACGCAGGCGCTAAGGGAGCGCGTTGCCGACGAGCCCCTCACCCGCCTGCGCTACCAGTGCAGCCCCTATCACACCAACTCGGCGCTGCACCCGGTTATCGAGCAGATCGAGCGGGCCGCCGGCTTCGCCCGCGACGAGGCGCCGGACCAAAGGCTCGACAAGCTGGAACCGCTCTTCGCGGATGATACGAGCCGCGCGCTCGTGGCATCGTTGCTGTCGCTGCCCGTCGAGCGCTATCCGGCTCTGGCCATGAGCCCGCAGAAGCAAAAAGAAGAGACGCTGCGGACGCTGGCGCAACAGGTCTTCGCGCTAGCAGCCGCCCAGCCCGTTCTGCTGGTCTTCGAGGATGCGCACTGGATCGACCCGACCTCGCAGGAGTTGTTGGACATCGTAGTGCCGATGGTGGCGGGCCATCAAGTCCTGGCTGTGATTACTCACCGTCCCGAATACACCCCTCCGTGGACGAGCCAGGGCCACGTCGCCCCGCTGGCGCTGACCCGCCTGGGCCGCGCCGAGGCAGCGGCAATGGTCGCGCGCGTCTCCAACAAACCCTTGCCCGACGAGGTGCTCGACCAGATCGTCGCCAAGACCGACGGCGTGCCTCTGTTCGTGGAGGAGCTGACCAAGTCGGTCCAGGAAAGTGGCGCCGATACGGCGAATGCCATCCCCGAAACTCTGCAAGATTCACTGATGGCACGCCTCGACCGCCTCAGCCCGATCAAAGAGGTTGCCCAGATCGGCGCCTGCATCGGCCGCGAGTTCTCACACGAGCTGCTGGCCGCGGTCTCACCGCTCGGCGACAACGAACTTAACGATGCCCTGCAACAGCTGGTCAATAACGAGCTGATATTTCGTTCCGGCGACGCATTTATCTTCAAGCACGCACTGGTGCAGGATGCAGCGTATGAAGGCCTACTTAAGAGCCGGCGCCAGCAACTCCACTTGCGGATCGCGCAAGCTCTTCAGGCTCATTTCCACCAGACTGCGGAGACCCCGCCGGAATTGCTGGCTCACCATTTGACGGAGGCCAGGGAATTCGTCGACGCGGTACCACAATGGATCCAAGCTGCCCGAGTTTCTATCGGCCACGCGAACTTCGAAGAAGCGAAGGCTTATCTTGAAACAGCATCTGAGATTTTGCCTGACATCCAAAATCAACGCGTGAAAGCGCAATACGAGTTGGCAGTTCAATCGTCGCTTGGTGTCGTCTTCGTAAATTCACAAGGTTACGCATCTCCAAACGTCAATCGATGTTTCGGCAGAGCGGCGGAGATCTTTGAGCAAGAATCCGGCAGTATGTCGAATCAAGAGATATTCCCGGTTCTCGTTGGAATAGGAGGATTCCACTGGGTACGAGGTACCGCTAAAGAATGTCTACCTTATTATAATAAGATATGCGAAATCGCAGATGCCGAGAATGACAATACACTGAAGACCATAGCATATGCTTTGACAGGAGCTGTCTCTGTCGACCTTGGAGATACAGCTCGTGCTATCGAATTGCTCCACAAAGCCGTGGACCTTCACGACCCTGATCAACAAGCATTGGTGCGAGCGATTTACGGTCAGGACAATGGAGTTCCAGCACGCTGTTGGCTCGCGTGGTCGAACGTAATGTGTGGGCGTACTGAGGCCGGTCGTCGTTGGGCCGAGGAATCTGTCAAGATTTCGAGAGAGATTGATCATCCTTTCACTACCGGACTTGCGCTTGCAACGACAAGTTTGGCATATGCATTAATTCCGGACGTTGAGATGGCAATGGACCGAGCTCAAGAATGCGTCCAATACTGCAACTCTCAGAATGTGCCCTACTGGTTCCAGCCTGTGTGAAAACGCGTTGATCTTGTAGAATGTTACGGATC
>CAZKTK010000494.1:0-2526 GCA_964555535.1 uncultured Rhodospirillaceae bacterium | reverse complement strand
GCGCCGTCGAGCCCACCAGATCGCAGAACATCACCGTGATCTGGCGGCGCTCCGCTTCCTGTCTCGGGGCCGGCGGCGCTTGCATATCCTTGATGGCGGAGAGCAGGCGCAGGCGGTCGCCAAGCGGCAGGCCGAGGGCGGTCAGCGTCTCGTCGGTAAGCTGGGGCAGGATGTCGTGATCGATACGCTCGGCCTCGAAGCGCTCGGCATAAACGCCAAGCCCCTTTTCCTCAAGCCACGCGCGTAATGTGCTCATCGCAGTTGCCCCCGTGCCGATTACACACCGCGCGGGCGCTTCAATCAAGACGGGCGCAGCACCTCCACCACCATCTCCGCTATCGCCAGGGAAGCCGTAAGTCCCGGCGACTCGATGCCGTAGAGGTTCACAAGGCCCTCCACGCCGTGGGCTTTCGGCCCTTGCACCATGAAGTCGCCGGCGGGGGCGCCTTGGGGCGCGACCTTGGGGCGGATGCCTGTGTAGCCGGGCTGCAGGGCACCGTCGGGGAGGTCGGGCCAGTAGGCGCGGATGGCAGGGACGAAGCGTTCCGCGCGGGCTTCGTCGAGGGCGTAGTCGATCTCGTCGATCCACTCGACATCCGGACCGAAGCGCGCCTGGCCGGCCATGTCGAGGGTGACGTGCACGCCGAGGCCGCCGGGCTCGGGCACGGGATAGACCAGGTGACGGAAGGGCGAGGCGCCGGCGAGGGTAAAATAGCAGCCGCGGGCGAGATAGCGCGGCGGGATGGTTTCGGGCGCAAGGCCTTGAATAGCGCCTGCCGCACCTTGCGCGCCGAGGCCGGCGGCATTGACCACGCGGGCGGCGACAAGCTCCATGAACTCGCCATCGCATGCCACCCTAAGCAGAATGCCGTCGTCGCGCACGGCACCGCCGACCAGCCGGCTGTTGAAGGCGATCATCGCGCCGTGGTCTTCCGCCTCGCCCTGATAGCTCAGCATCAAGGCGTGGCTGTCGACGATGCCGGTGGACGGTGAATGCAAGGCCCCGGCGCAGCGCACCGCGGGCTCCATGGCGAGCGCTTCGGCCCGGCTCAGACGCACCATGTCATCGACGCCATTGATGGCGGCCTTTGCCGCGATGGCGTCGAGCTCGGGCAATTGCGCGTCGTCGGATGCCACGATCAGCTTGCCGATGCGCGCATGGGGCACGCCGCGGCTGCCGCAGTATTCATAGAGCGCCTTGCGCCCGGCGACACAGAGCCGTGCTTTCAGGCTGCCGGCGGGGTAGTAGATGCCGGCGTGGATGACCTCGCTGTTGCGCGACGAGGTCTCCGAGCCGATGACGTCCGCCGCCTCGAGCACGATGACCTCGTGCCCGGCAAGCGCCAGGCGCCGAGCCGCAGCGAGCCCGACCACCCCGGCGCCGACAACCACCGTGTCGACGCGTTCCGTCATATGGCTTTAGGCGCTGCTGACAGGCTCGTAGAAGACGCTGGAGCGCTTGCGCCGGGTCAGCCACCAGCCATATTGCACAGGCCAGTGCTCCATCTGGGGATCGCAGCCGAGGAACTCCGCGGCGCGCAGCGGCCAATAGGGATCGGTCAGCGCCTCGCGGCCGATGGCGATGAGATCCGCCTGGCCTTCCTGCAGAATGGCTTCCGCCTGCTGGCCGTGGGTGATGAGCCCCACCGCCTGGGTCATCAGCCCCGTCTCGCGGCGCACCTCATCGGCGAAGGGCACCTGGAAGCCCGGCTGGCGTTTGACCTTGGCCGCCGTCGCCGCGCCCTTGATGCCGCCGGACGAGCAATCGACCACATCGACGCCGAGCGCCTTGAGCTCCTTGGCGAGCGCAATGGAATCCTCCATCTCCCAGCCGCCCTCGATGCCGTCCACCGAGGAGATGCGGAAGAACAGGGGCTTGTCCTCGGGCCAGACCGCGCGCACGGCTTCCGTCACCTCCAGGGCAAGCCGCATGCGCCCGGCGCGGTCGCCGCCATAGGCGTCGTTGCGCTGGTTGCCGATGGGGCTGAGGAAGCTCTGGATGAGATAGCCGTGGGCCCCGTGCACCTCGGCAATGTCGAAGCCGGCCGCAAGCGCACGCTTGGCGGCGGCAGCGAAATCATCGACCAGCTGGGCGATCTCGTCCGTGCTCAGCGCCTCCGGCACCACCCAGCCGTCATCGACGGGAATGGCGCTGGCGCCCTTGGGCTGCCATTGCATATCGCCGCGTGCCAGATCGCCGTCGTCGAGCGCGGCGTTGCCGTACCACGGCCGCTGCATGCTCGCCTTGCGCCCGGCATGGGCAAGCTGGATCGCCGGCACCGCGCCATGCTCTTTCAGGAAATGCACGATCTTGGCGGTCGGGCCGATCTGGCCGTCATGCCAAAGCCCGATATCGCCATGGGTGATGCGGCCCTGCTTCTGCACCGCCGTGGCTTCGAAAAAGACAACCCCTGCCCCGCCCAGCGCATATTGGCCGAGATGCACCATGTGCCAGTCCTGCACCATGCCCTCGGCGGCGCTGTAGGTGCACATGGGCGAGATCACGATACGATTTCGCATGGTCAC
>CAZKTK010000493.1:0-2552 GCA_964555535.1 uncultured Rhodospirillaceae bacterium | reverse complement strand
CTCGCCGACGCCGGCGAACACGGAATAGCCGCCATGTGCCTTGGCGATGTTGTTGATCAGCTCCATGATGATCACGGTCTTGCCCACGCCGGCGCCGCCGAACAGGCCGATCTTGCCGCCCTTGGCGTAGGGCGCCAGCAGGTCGACGACCTTGATGCCCGTGGTCAGGATCTCGGCTTCCGTCGACTGGTCGACGAACTCCGGCGCCGGGGCATGGATCGGCGCGGTCTCCGTCGTCTCGACAGGGCCGCGATCGTCGATCGGCTCGCCGACCACATTGATGATGCGGCCCAGGGTCTTGCGCCCGACCGGCACCTGGATCGGTGCGCCGGTATCGCGCACTTCGGCGCCGCGCACCAAGCCGTCGGTGGAGTCCATCGCCACGGTGCGCACCGTGTTCTCGCCCAAATGCTGGGCAACTTCCAGCACCAGGCGGTTGCCCTGGTTCTCCGCCTCAAGCGCGTTGAGGATCGGCGGCAGATCGCCTTCGAACTGCACGTCCACCACGGCGCCAATCACCTGGGCGATGCGTCCGTTTGAGTTGCTCATGGGTTTGCTCCCGGTCTCCGCGTCTCGATGCTTCGGCTAAAGCGCCTCGGCACCGGAAATGATCTCAATAAGCTCGTTGGTGATGACCGCCTGACGGGTACGGTTGTAGGTCAGTGTCAGGCTGTCGATCATGTCGCCCGCGCTGCGCGTCGCATTGTCCATCGCCATCATCCGTGCGCCTTGCTCGCTGGCACCGTTCTCCAGCAGGGCACGAAAGATCTGCACGGCAATGTTCCGCGGCAGCAGGTCGGCCAGAATCTCCTCTTCGCCAGGCTCGAACTCGTAGACCGCATCCGAGGCCTCGGCCTCGCTTTCGGTCCCCGACGTGTCGCTGGTGAAGGGAATCAGTTGCAGCGGCGTGACCACCTGGCTCACCGCCGACTTGAAGTGGTTGTAGTAGATGGTGCAGACATCGAACTCGCCGGCGTCGAAACGGTTGGCGATGTTCGCGGCGATCGACGCGGCCTCGGCGAAGCTGGCGCCGCGCATGCCTAAGTCCTCGTGCGTCTCGATGATCTGCGAGCCGTAGTCGCGCTGCAATTGCTCGCGGCCCTTGCGGCCGATGAGGAACAGCTTGACCGTGGCGCCGCCGGCTTCCAGCTCGCTGATGCGGGCGCGCACCGCGCGCACGATGGAGCTGTTGAAGCCGCCGCAGAGGCCACGGTCCGAGGTCGCGACCACAAGCAGGTGGACGTCGCTCTTGCCCGTGCCGCGCAGCAGTGCCGGCGCGGTCTCGTTGTCCGCCAGGCTGTCGGCGAGCGAACGTGCCATGCGCTCCATGCGGTCGGCGTAAGGCCGTGCCGCTTCTGCCGCTTCCTGTGCCCGGCGCAGCTTCGACGCAGCCACCATCTTCATGGCGCTGGTGATCTTCTGCGTCGCCGAGACGCTGTTGATGCGGACGCGGAGACTCTTGAGAGTGGCCATCGATCAGGTTCTCTTCAGCACTCGCTTAGGCGAAGGTCTTGGCGAAGTCGTCCATGATCGAGGTGAGCTTAGCGTCGCTGTCGTCGCTGAGTTCGCCTTCGTCGCGGATGGTCGCCAGCAGATCGGCATGGTCGGCGCGCACCCGCGCCAGCAAGGTCTCTTCGAAGCGGGTCACGTCCGAGACCGCGATATTGTCGAGATAGCCGCGCACGCCGGCGAAGATAGACACCACCTGGTCCTGCACCGGCAGGGGCGAATACTGGCCCTGCTTGAGCAGCTCGGTCAGCCGCGCACCGCGGTTGAGCAGGCGCTGGGTGGCCGCGTCGAGGTCCGAGCCGAACTGGGCGAAGGCCGCCATCTCGCGATACTGCGCAAGCTCCAGCTTGATGCGCCCGGCGACCTGTTTCATCGCCTTCACCTGGGCGGCGGAGCCGACGCGGCTCACCGAGATACCCACGTTAATGGCGGGGCGGATGCCCTGATAGAACAGCTCGCTCTCGAGGAAGATCTGACCGTCGGTAATCGAGATCACGTTGGTCGGGATATAGGCGGAGACGTCACTGGCCTGGGTCTCGATCACCGGCAGGGCGGTGAGCGAGCCGGAGCCGTTGTCCTTGTTCATCTTCGCCGCGCGCTCGAGCAGGCGGGAATGCAGATAGAAGACGTCGCCCGGATAGGCTTCGCGTCCCGGCGGGCGGCGCAGCAGCAGGGACATCTGGCGATAGGCCACGGCCTGCTTCGACAGATCGTCGTAGATGATCAGGCTGTGCATGCCGTTGTCGCGGAAGTACTCGCCCATGGTGCAGCCCGTATAGGGCGCCAGGAACTGCAGCGGCGCCGGATCGGACGCGGTGGCCGCAACGACGATGGAGTACGGCATGGCGCCGTTGTCTTCCAGCGTCTTGACGATCTGCGCGACGGTCGAGCGCTTCTGGCCGACGGCGACGTAGATGCAGTAGAGCTTGGCCGATTCGTCATCGCCCGCATTGACCGACTTCTGATTGATGATGGTGTCGATGGCGACGGCGGTCTTGCCGGTCTGGCGGTCGCCGATGATCAGCTCGCGCTGGCCGCGGCCG
>CAZKTK010000492.1:0-2553 GCA_964555535.1 uncultured Rhodospirillaceae bacterium | reverse complement strand
TTGCCGAGCTTGAGGCCCTGGCCCTGATAGGACGAGCCGAGATCGGCGCCGTAGACCCGATCCGGGGTGCCGGCGAGGCGCTCGTAGCGCAGCCAGCCGATGGTCTGGCCGTGCTCGAGCACAAACGGCACGTCGTGGGAACGCACCTCGAGGACGGCCTTCGAGCCCGGCCCCTCGCCCCAGCCGAAGCCGGGGTCGAAAAAGCCCGCATAGTGGACGCGGAACTCCCCCACCATGGTGTCGTAGGCGACCATCTCGGCGGCGTGGTCAGGCGGCACGCGCACCCGCTCGCGGGTCGCCAGGATGTGGAAATCGTCCGGATCGAGCACGATGCCGCCGCCCTTGTGCGGGCGGATCGGCTCCCAGAACTCCGCCGCCTCATAGGCGCCGACCCGGTCGAGGTCGATGACGTCGGTATGCTTGCGCGCGCGATAGCCGACCACGCCGCCGGCCTCGCCATCGAGGTCGAGGGTGACGCCGACCAAGTCGTCCTGGATGATGGCGTGCTCGGCGGGCGTATCCACCAGCCCGACGTCGCGATTGAGCTGCTCCAGGGCGCCGCCGCGCACGGTCGGCCGGCCGCGGCGCATGCGCAGCTGGCAGAGGCGCGAGCCCTCGCGCACCTTGATCGAAAAGGTGCGTGGCGCGATCTCGGCGAACAGCGGGCCTTCGTAGCCTTTCGGCACGCGGTCGAAGGCGACGCCGCCATCGGCGATGACGCGGGTGAACACATCGAGCCGGCCGATCGAGCTTTTCGGGTTGGCAAAGGCGTCGATGCGGCTCGGCAACGCCAAGCGCTCCTGCAACGGCACCACATAGACGCAACCCTTCTCCAGCACCGCGCCTTCGCTGAGGTCGATCTCGTGCATGCCGTAGCGCGCCAGCTTCTCCATCACCGCGGTGCCGGGCCCGGGCAGAAAACTGGCGCGTATGCGATAGGCGACGGCACCCAATCTCAGGTCGATGCTGCTCGGCTGCAGCTGCACGGGCTCCATCTCGCGCACCGCGGAAACCTCGCCCGCCCGCACCGCGGCAGCCAATGCCTGATAGGGCAGTATCCCCGTGGCGCGCACGTCGCTGTCGCCTGGCGCAGCCATGTCTTCGCTCATCTGTGGCACCTCTCCCCGACGCGCGGAGACTAGAGCGCTTCATGGTCAAAGGGAACCGGTTTGACGGGGGCTGCGGTCTTGACTCCAAGGGCAGTGGCGCTACTCTTTCGGTAAAACAGTACTAAAATACCGATTTGCGAGGGACGATGGCCGAAGAGCAGGCATCGGCGCTGCCCAACGCGCCGGCGGAGATCGATTTCCGTACCAGCCTGGAGCAGTATCGCCACTGGCGGCTCGACGTTGACGGGCCGGTGGCGACGCTTGCGCTGGATGTGGACGAGGATGGCGGCCTGGCGCCGGGCTACGAGCTCAAGCTCAATTCCTATGATCTTGGCGTGGACATCGAGCTTTACGACGCTCTGCAGCGGCTGCGATTCGAGCACCCGGAGGTTGGCGCGGTGGTGCTCACCTCCGCCAAGGACAAGATTTTCTGCGCCGGCGCCAATATTCGCATGCTCGGTCTGTCCAGCCATGCAGCCAAGGTGAACTTCTGCAAGTTCACCAACGAGACGCGCTGCGCCATGGAGGACGCATCCGAGAGTTCGCGCCAGGTCTATATCGCAGCGCTGAACGGCACCGCGTCCGGCGGCGGCTACGAGCTGGCGCTGGCCTGCGACCACATCATGCTGGCCGACGACGGCGCCAGCGCGGTGTCCCTGCCGGAGCTTCCGCTGCTCGCGGTCCTGCCCGGCACCGGCGGGCTGACGCGGCTCGTGGACAAACGCAAGGTGCGCCGGGACCGCGCCGATTTCCTCTGCACAACCGCGGAAGGCGTGCGCGGCAAACGGGCGCGCGACTGGGGCCTGGTGGACGAGCTGGTCAAGCCGACGCAATTGCCCGAGGCGGCGCGCGAACGGGCAATGAGCCTGGCCGGCGAGGCGCGGCCGGAGACAGGCATCGCGCTTACGCCGTTGTCGCGAAAGGTCAGCGAGGCGGCGCTGGCCTATCCCCATCTCGACGTCGCCATCGATGGCGAGGCGCGCACCGCCCGCTTCACCCTGCACGGACCGAACGCCGCCGCGGATCTTGGCTCAATGCACGACCAGGGCGCGGATTTTTGGCCCCTCGCGCTCGCCCGGGCGCTGGACGACGCCATCCTGCATCTGCGCACCAACCGGCCGGATGTCGGCACCTGGGTCATGGAATCGCGCGGCAACAGCGCGCTGGTCGAGAGTTACGACGAGCTCGGCGACGACTGGCTGGCGCGCGAGATCCGTCTTTACTGGAAACGGGTGCTCAAGCGCCTCGACCTCTCCTCACGCAGCCTCATCGCCGTGATCGAGCCCGGCTCCTGCTTTGCCGGAACGCTTGCCGAGATCGTTTTCGCGGCCGACCGCTCCTACATGCTCGACAGCGACGACGGTGCCGCGCTTCGCCTCGGCGAGGTGAACTTCGGCGCCCTTGCCATGAGCAACGGGCTGAGCCGCCTCGAGACGCGCTTTCT
>CAZKTK010000491.1:0-2561 GCA_964555535.1 uncultured Rhodospirillaceae bacterium | reverse complement strand
CCCAGGCATATATGCCGCTGTCGTGCAAGTCGTCGAAACGCAGGCGCACCGCGTATCCTCCAGGTCTTCCGTCGACGAACGTGCCCTCGTAGATGCTGCCATCAGGGTAGATGAGCTTGCCACGACCATGCTCACGTCCCTCAACGAAGGTACCCTCATAAACACCTCCGTCATGGACAGCGAGGTCGCCCATGTCGACGACCTCATCGCCTTCATCGCCGCGCTGCCGGCCGACGACCGTATCAGGATCGTGCAAGCCACCTACGAGACCGCGCAGCGCATCGCCGACTGCCTGCGCGGCGAGGGCGAGATGACGGACGCCGACATCGTCGCCCAACTCCAGGCCGCCGCCGGCGAGCCGATCCGGCTCATGGCATAGATGGCTGGGCTCAGATCGCAAGCGGCAGCAGACTGTCTTCCTTGAGCCATTCCAGCACCACGTGGGACTGCACGTGCGAGACCGAGGGGTGTGGCAGCAGCACCTGGCTGATCAGGTGGTTCATCTCGTCGAGGTCGGCGGTGGCCACGCGCAACAGGAAATCGGTCGGGCCGGTCAGCTTGCAGGCCTCCAGGATCCGAGGGTTGAGCTCCAGCAGGCGCAGGAAAGCATCGATGTCGTCGTGCTGATGGTTGTTGAGGGAGACCTGCACGAAGGCGGAGACGCCGAGCCCCACTTTGCGCCTGGAAAGGCAGGCACGATAGGACTTGATGATGCCGAGTTCTTCCAGCCGGCGGCGTCGACGGGCGCATTGCGAGGGGGATAGCGCCGTCGCCTCGGCCAGCTCATGGCTCGTCATGCGGCCATCGCGCTGCAAGGCATTGAGGATCTTGCGATCGAAGTCGTCGAGGGTGTCCATGGCTGCGGCCTCACATCGTCTTTGCGAACATCGATCATGCCATAATTAGGCATTGTTGGCTGTATTCATGCGTAATTTATCGAGTCTTCCTCATAAGATGTCTTGAGATCGCGCATAAAAGGCGTGGATTCCACGACATAGTCGGTTCGTGCAATTGTGCTGAGGAGCCGACGATGCTGCAAAAGATGCCGACCGTTCCCGACGGTCACGATATGAGCCTCGAGACGATCGCTGCGGCGGCGCGCGATGCCAATCATCAGGTGATGCTGAGCGACGAGATCCGCAGCCGCGTCAATGCCTCGCGGGCGCTGCTCGACGAATTCGTCGCTGACGGCCGCATCATCTATGGCGTGACCACCAGCGTCGGCGGCTTCGTCAACTGGCTGGTGCCGCCGCATCTGGCCGAACAGGTACAGAACAACATTCTGCGCAACGTGCAGTCCAATGTCGGCGACGATCTCGACGATGTCTATGTGCGGGCCGCGATGCTGGCGCGTATCAATTCGCTGGGTCGCGGCAATTCGGCGATCTCATTGGAAAACCTCGAGAAATACGTCGCCATGTACAATCGCGGCATCGTCCCCTGCATCCCGGAAAAGGGCTCGCTCGGCACCAGCGGCGATCTCGGGCCGTTGGCCTGCATCGCGCTGGTCGGCACCGGCCAGTGGCGCGCGCGCTACCAGGGCCAGGTCATGCCCGGCGCCGAGGCTTTGCAGCGCGCCGGCATCGCGCCCATGACGCTGTCCTACAAGGAAGGCCTGGCGCTGATCAACGGCACCTCGGTGATGACCGCGCTGGCCGCCTGCCATGTGGTCGCCGCCAAGAATCTGATCAAGGCGCACACGCTGGCCGCCTGCCTGACGCTGGAAGTGCTGAAGGCCAAGATCATGCCGTTCCACCCTGCAGCCCACCGGCAAAAGCCCCATCCCGGCCAAATGCGCATTGCCGATGCCATCTATAGCACCCTGGCCGACAGCAAGATGATCGTCCACGACCGCGAGGTCGAAGCCTGGCTGCGCAAGATGGCGCGCGACGAGCCGCGCGGCCTCGACGAACAGATAGAGGATGCCTATTCCATCCGCGCCACACCGCAAGTGCTGGGCCCGGTGCTCGACACCACCCTGTTCGTCGAGCAGACCGTGACCACCGAGCTCAATTCCTCGAACGACAATCCGCTGATCGTGGTCGAGGAGGGCGACGCCATCCACAACGCCAACTTCCACGGCCAGTATATCTCCAATGCCATGGACCAGCTGGCGATCATGCTCGTCACCCTGTGCAATCTGTCGGAGCGGCGCAACAACCGGCTGCTGCATCCCGGCCTCAACGGCGATCTGCCGCCCTTCCTTTGCGCACACAATCCGGGCATGTCCCAGGGCCTGATGGGCGGCCAGTTCATGGCCACCTCGCTGACCGCGGAGCTGCGCCATAGCGCGGCGCCGATCTCGATCCAGTCATTGCCCTCGACCGGCGATTTCCAGGATCACGTGTCGTTCGGTCTGGTCGCCGCCCGGCGCACGCGCGACACCCTGGTCGACGCCCGGCGTATTGTTGCCTATGAGCTGATCTGCGCCGCCCAGGCCGCCGATATCCGCGGCACCGACCAGCTCAGCTCCGCGACGCGCGCGCTGCACGGGAAGGTGCGCGAGCACGTGCCCTATCTCGATCACGACGAGCCGCTGACCGACCATATCGAGGCCGTGG
>CAZKTK010000490.1:0-2561 GCA_964555535.1 uncultured Rhodospirillaceae bacterium | reverse complement strand
GCCGATGCGCCCACCGTGCGTATCGACGGCATGACCATGGCCGGCCTGTGAGCCACCCGCTTGCCGACGACCACGCCCTGCTGTGTACTGCGGTTCGCGCCGCGGGGCCTGTCGCCATGCATCATTTCGAGGCCGGCTTCGAGGTACGCGAGAAATCGCCGGGCGATCCGGTGACCGATGCCGATATGGCGGTCGATGCCAGCCTACGCGACGCCCTCCGCGGCCCGCGGCCCGACTATGGCTGGCTGTCGGAAGAGAGCGCCGAGTACGCCACGCGGCAGGCGGCGCCGCGCACCTGGGTGATCGATCCCATCGACGGCACCAAGGGCTTCATCGAGGGCAACCACGAATGGGTCGTCTCGGCCGCGCTGGTCGAGGCCGGCGCACCGGTGGCCGCCGCCATCCTCAATCCCGTGACGGGCGACTTCTACGACGCCGTGCTTGGCGGCGGCTGCCGCCTCAACGGGGAAGCGGCCCATTGCACGACCGCGGCAAGCCTCGCCGAGGCCAGTCTCGGCTCGAGCCGAAACGAGCAGCGCCGCGCCCTGTGGTCGGATCATGTCGGCGACGCCACCATCCAGGTGGTCGATGCCATCGCCTATAAGCTTGCGCTCGTCGCGGTGGGAGAGATCGACGGCACCATCGCCATGCGCCCCAAGAGCGATTGGGACATCGCCGCCGGGCACCTGCTGATCATGGAAGCCGGCGGATGCATGAGCGACGCCGACGGCAACGCCCTGATCTACAATCGCGACGAGGTGCGCCATCCCAATCTGGTGGCAGGCGGCGCGGCGCTGTTTCCTGCGCTGCGCGCCGCCCTCGCGCAACGATGAGCCCATCGGAGGACGCGGTCGAACGGGCGCCGACCGGCCCGCTGGTCCGGCGCCTTGCCGGCGGCTATCTGCTGCCCTATCGCGCCCGTCTTGGCGCGGCGATCGCCTGCATGATCGTCGCCGCCGCGGCCCAGCCCGCGCTCGCCTGGCTGATGGAACCCGTGGTCGGCGGTATTTTCGTCGATCGTGACGAGACCATGCTGGTGATCGTGCCGCTGGCGGTCATGGGCGTGATGACCGTCGGCGGGCTGGCGAATTTCGGCCAGGCGGTGCTGATGAACTGGGTGGGTTTGCGCATCGTCGCAGACTTGCAACGCCAGGTCTTCGCCCATGTCATCCGCCTCGACCTCGCCTTCTTCCACAAGACGCCGACCGGGCGATTGATTGCCAACCTCACCAACGACGCCAACCTGGTGCGCCAGGCGACATCGCAGACGCTGACGGGCCTGGTCAAGGAGGCGCTCAGCGTCATCGGCCTCGTCGCCCTGATGTTCTATCAGGACTGGCGCCTGGCGCTGATCGTCTTCTTCGTCTTTCCCGTCGCCTACTGGCCGATCGCCAAGCTCGGCCGGCGCATGCGCCGCGTGGTGGTGGATACGCAAGCCGAGATCGGCGAGTTCTCCTCGCTGCTGACCGAGACTTTCCAGGGCGCACGCCACGTCAAGGCCTATGGCATGGAGGCGTATGAGAGCGAGCGCGCCCGCAGCATCATCGAGCGCATCTTCAAGCTCTATATGAAGGCGGCGCGCACCCGGGCGCTGGCCTCGCCGATCATGGAGGCGCTCGGCGGCATCGCCATCGCGCTGGTGATCTTCTATGGCGGCGGCCAGGTGGTGGCGAGGGAGCAGGAGCCCGGCGCCTTTTTCGCCTTCGTCACCGCATTGTTGCTGGCCTACCGGCCCCTCAAGAGCATCGCCAACCTCAACACCGTAATGCAGGAGGGCCTCGGCGCGGCGCAGCGGGTTTTCGCCGTGCTAGACGAACGCGCGGATATCGTCGAGGCAGATGACGCGGTGGCCCTCCAGGTAAGCGAGGGCGCGGTGCACTTCCAGGCCGTGCACTTCGCCTATGGCGAGGACGGCGCGGTGATCGACGGCATCGATCTCGACGTGCCGGGCGGCAAGACCGTGGCCCTGGTCGGGCCGTCGGGCGCCGGCAAGTCGACGCTCCTGAACCTCGTCGCCCGCTTCTTCGACGTCGACGGCGGGGCGGTGACCATCGACGACCAGGACGTGCGCCAGGTCACGCTCGCCAGCCTGCGCGGCGCCATCGCCCTGGTGAGCCAGGAGATCACGCTCTTCAACGACACCATCCGCGCCAACATCGCCTATGGCGCCAGCGGCGAGGCCGACGACGAAGCGATCATGTCGGCCGCCCGGGCCGCCGCCGCGCACGACTTCATCACCGGCCTGCCCGCAGGGTACGACACCGTGGTCGGCGAGCAGGGCGTGAAACTCTCCGGCGGCCAGCGCCAGCGCATCGCCATTGCGCGGGCCATGCTCAAGGACGCCCCCATCCTGCTCCTCGACGAGGCTACCGCCTCCCTCGACGTCGAATCCGAGCGCCAGGTGCAGGATGCGCTGGAACGCCTGCAGGAAGGCCGCACAACGGTGGTCGTCGCCCACCGCCTCTCGACCATCCGCGAGGCCGACGTGATCTGCGTCATCGACGCTGGCCGCCTGGTGGAGCAGGGGCGGCACGACGCGCTCTATGGGCAAGGCGGGCTGT
>CAZKTK010000489.1:0-2572 GCA_964555535.1 uncultured Rhodospirillaceae bacterium | reverse complement strand
AGCGCCATGCCGGCGCCGCGGTTCTTCAAGCGCTCATAGCATTCGATGATGCGGTCGTTCTGGTACTGGGTCTCGCATTTTTCCCAGAACAGCTTGACGCCGTTGATGCCGCCATCGCGCTTGTTCAACAGCTTCATGTAGTCGATCAGGCCGCCGCCGAAGGCCGAACCGCCCGCCGCATAGGGTCCGGTCCAATAGGCATTGACCGGAAAGAACTGCATCTCCTCCTCGCTCTGGGCGAGAGCCGGTCCGCTGGCGGAAAACGCCACGACCGAAGCCAGCGCAGCCGCCGCGATAAGATTGCGCGTCATGTCTTGTTCCTCCTCTGCCGGCGCGATTGCGCCGTATTCCTATTGCGGTCCCCAGATGACGATATCACGCGCCACCACCCGCAGCAAAAAGGCCGGCCGGCTTCCCTAATAGGGGAACGGCCACATGCGAAGCTTCTCCTTGGCGATCGCCCACAGCCGGGCCAGACCCGCCGGTTCGACGATCAGGAAGAAGATGATCAGGCAACCGAAGACGATCAGCTCGAGATTCGAGGCCACGGCACCGGGCGCATCGGGTGCGACAAGTGAGAGCACATTGCTGATCAGAATGGGCAGCACGACGATGAACCCCGCCCCCAGGAAGGAGCCAAGCACACTGCCGAGGCCGCCGATAATCACCATGAACAGCACCAGAAAGGCGAGATTGATCGTGAACGCCTGCGGCTCGACCGTGCCAAGGTAGAAGTTCACGTACATGGCGCCCGCCACGCCGCAATAGAAGGAGCTTACGGCGAACGCCAGCAGCTTGGTGCGCAACAGGCGAATGCCGATCACCTCGGCGGCGACATCCATGTCGCGGACCGCGCACCAGGCACGGCCCATGGCACTGCGGGCCAGGTTCTTCATCAAGACCGCCAAGATGATGACCACCACGAGTGTGAACATGTATTTCGCCTCGGGCGAGTCGATCGGGAAGCCGAGCAGCGTGATCTCGGGCGGTGTGATCACGCCCGAAGGGGAATAGTTCTTGAACCAGCCGAAGTGGGTCAGCACCCACTCGATGAGGAAATGGGCGCCGAGGGTCGTCACCGCCAGATAGAACCCCTTGATGCGCAACGACGGCAGTCCGAAGAGCACGCCGACCGCGGCCGCCACCAGGCCTGCCAGGATGAACAGGATGGGTGCCGGCAGGATCGGAAAGGCGGTGGCGAACTTGTAGGCGGTGAACGCCCCCACCGCCATGAAGCCCGCCGTCCCCAGCGAAATCTGGCCGCAATAGCCGAGCAGGATATTGAGGCCCATCGCCGCGATGGCATAGAGCAGGAACGGCAGCAGCACCGACTGCAGCAAATACTCATTGGCCGCAAACGGCACCACGAACAAGGCGACCAGGCAGAGGCCGACGATGAAGAACAGATCCTGCCGGATCGTGAAGATCGCCTGATCGGCGTTGTATGTCGCCTTGAACTGGCCCGCCTCGCGATAGATCACGGTCTAGACCCTTTCGATGATCTTCTCGCCGAACAGCCCTTGCGGACGGATCAGCAGGAACAAGGTGGCAAGGATGTAGGGGAACCAGTTCTCCAGCGCGCCCCCGACAATGCCGGACAGGTAGAACTCCGCAAGCTTCTCGGAAGCGCCGATGATCAGCCCGCCGACGATGGCGCCGGCAATGGAATCGAACCCACCGATGATGAGCACGGGCAGCGCTTTCAGCGCCAGAAGCGCGAGACTGAAATGCACGCCGAGCTTGGCGCCCCACAGGACACCCGCGATCAGGCCGATGGCACCGGCCACGCCCCAGGTGATGGCCCAGATGTGCTGCAGCGGGATACCGACCGACATCGCTGCCTGATGATCGTCCGACACCGCGCGCAGCGCGCGGCCCGTGCGCGTCTTGGAGAAGAACAGGCTCAGCGCCAGCACCAGGCCGCCGGCGATCGCCGCCGCCACCACGTCGAAGACGGTGATGTACATGTCGGCATTGTCGAGCAGCCAGCCGACGGGCTCATCCGGAATGCCGAGATCGAGCCGGTGCACCTCCGTGCCCCAGACCAGCTGGGCGAAGCCCTCCGTGAAGAAGTTGAGCCCGATGGTGGCCATGAAGAGGATAATCAGGGGCTGGTTCACCAGCGGCCGCAGCACGATGCGTTCCACCGCGATGCCATAGACCGCCATGACCAGCAGCGTCACCACCAGACAGGCGGCGAAATAGAACAGGCCGGTGTTCTCCGCGCCCATGACCGCCGCTTCGAGGAGGCTGACGAAGGTCAGCGCCGCGAACAGCACGAAAGCGCCCTGGGCGAAATTGAAAATGCCGGAGGCCTTGAAGATCAACACGAAGCCGAGCGCCACCAGGGAATACATGATCCCCGACAGGAGGCCGTTGATCAGCACCTCCAGAAACAGCAGCAGCTCGCTGGCAAAAGTCGCTTCAGGCATGGGTAGCCCCCCGCTTTGCTACGCTCATGCGCTCACTCCCAGATAGGCTTCGATCACGGCCGGCTCGGCGCGCACCTCGTCCGGTGTGCCGTCGGCGATCTTGCGCCCGTAATCGAGCACCACCACGCGATCGGAAATAT